>JBJTSS010000094.1:0-1953 GCA_046079785.1 Bacteroidota bacterium | reverse complement strand
GTCTTGGCTTTTGGCCTCCGCCATCTTCAAACCGGGCCTATGAAAGTGACCACCGAATTTCAACCAACGGGCACTGGACAAACCTTCAATGCCACCAACACGAGCATGGGTTTGGCTTATGCCAAGCCGTTGACCGATCGTTTTGCTTTGGGGATGTCGTTGAACTGGGTTTACGAGCAAATGCCGGATTGGCAAGTTCACAACGCCACGGTGGACCTGGGATTTCGATACGATATTGGTTGGCGGGAGGCTAGACTTGCGGTCGGCATCAATCATTTTGGGATGAATGTGACCCCTACCGGTCGCTTGGTGCGACCGACTTTGGGCCGAAACGATACCGTTCAAACTTTTGAATCGTTGGCTCCACCTACCATTTTGCGGCTTGGTTTATCGGCCTTGGTATACCAAGAACACGATCACCGGGTGGATGGGGTCCTGCAATTGAATCACCCAACCGATCAGGCCGAAAGTCTAGGCGGAGCCCTGGAATACCGTTATCGAGAGTGGATGAGCCTGCGTGCAGGTTACGAGCATCAAAGCGGTTCAGGTCAAGGACCAACATGGGGCTTGG
This sequence comes from Bacteroidota bacterium, assembly GCA_046079785.1. GTDB lineage: Bacteria > Bacteroidota > Bacteroidia > UBA7662 > UBA7662 > SYHX01. Next base: position 1,382 of record JBJTSS010000094.1, on the reverse strand, counting down.
GCTGGCGAATACCCCGGGCCTACGGGGTATTGCAGTTGGATTATGCTTTTGTGGGACGAGCGGGCTTGGGGCCAACCCACCGTTTGGGCTTGATGTGGTCTGGAGGTAAGCGACAAGAAACGATGTAAATTTTTGACTTGTGAAATTTCGATCTATTTTGGTTTGTGCGTTGTTATCACTGAATTCATGCAACTTTTTGTTGGGATCCCGTGATGACGAAACCGTAAAAGATATTTTTGAACAAGGTGCGATTGATCCCAATGCCGTCCAAAGTGTGGTGTGTTATGTTCCGGTACTTCCGGTTTGGGGTGATTTTGTTGCACCTACCGATGTGTGGGTGGGTTACGATGAAATGGTTTACGTGACCGATTCCCGAGGCCTGCATGTTTTGGACCAAAAGGGAGAGCGTTTTCGCCTATTGCCTGTCCCTGGAGCCACCAAAGTAACCCAAGACCTGCGACTGCATACGTACGTTTTGGGTCGTCTGGATACCTTGATTGACAGCGCGGGGATCCCTGTTCGACGCAATTTGGCTGCGGTCTATGTTTTGAGTGGTAGTGCTGGTTCCAACCCTGTTTGGCTGGATACCCTGGTCCATCCCTTTGTGGACCTCAGCCGGAGCAATACCAATTTTCGGGGACGATTTGATGAGCAGGTGGAGTTTACCGGCATCGCTTGCCTAGGGGATCATGGTTTTTATCTGTCCAGAAAAGGACCCTCCAACAATACTTTATCGGCAGCGGCACCGGATAATGCGGTTTTGGTTTTCAGACCCGATCGCAGCAACAACGGGTATGTTCCGGGTTTGAATCCCCAATTGTCGGGACTCAAATCGGCGATGAGTCCATCGGGACTATGTGGTTTACTTGGTCCACCTCAACTCGTCTTTGGTATGAATCCTTCCCGGGATTTCATCCTCCTCCAATCCGCAACACAAGCCGAAACCAAAGTCCTTTGGATTCGTTCCACCGACAATCCCGAAGTTGGAACCTTGTACTCCGAAAACCAGACTCTTCTTCAATTTGACCGCACCAAAGCCCTTCGTTTTTTGTACGAACCTTTTCGTTTTACCCGCCCAGCGGATCTTTGCGTTGCTCCGGACGAAACCGGCTACCTTTTTGTGGTGGATTCGGAGAGGGATTCCTTGTACCAATTCACGTCCAAAGGCTACGAAGGGGTCAATCCTCCGCCCAGTTCTGGCTTGACTCGCCAAGTTCCGGCCTCCTTTGGTGGGTTTGGGTCGGGTCCCTTCCAATTCAAGGAACCGTCGGGGGTTGCTTATTTTCGACGTACCGTCTATGTGGCCGATCGTGGCAATAACCGGATTATGCGTTACAGACTAAGTTCTGATTTGGAGCGTTAACTTTTGTTGAAGCGTTAAT
>JBJTSS010000093.1:0-2477 GCA_046079785.1 Bacteroidota bacterium | reverse complement strand
CCTTTCGGTCCCCGCGATCAGGACCCGCCCTTCAAACCGGTAAACCGGGCGAAGTTCTGCCTCTCTCGAACATCCACTAACCAGGCCGAGCCCTATCCATACGCCTACGATTCCCCATCGTGACCGGTTACATCCATGTTTGGTTGGCATAGCGCAAAAATGGATGCGTTACGCCAGGGTATCCGTTTGCCAACGCTTATCAACGCCTATCGCCCAGGGATCCGATAAATCCCTTCTATTTCAATTAATTATCCCGAACAACGCGGACTTTGAGGGTATTGCCTTTGAAGCAATTGTAAACATTACCCATCTCAAAATTCATCGCCCAGGCGTTGGCTGCCGTGACTTCGACCCCGGTATAATACGCTGCCGTTGCAAAGGAACCCTCATCTTGGACATAGAGTTGCTGGTAAATCGCTCGGAGCTCCTCCATGGTTGGGAGTCGCCATTTGCCGTCACCCAAGGACGCCACGGCTGCCATGGCATTATCCCAGGACATGGATTTGGGGAAATCTTCATCGGCTACCTTAAGGGCTTTGCCTTTGACCATCACCGTATAGCCCTTGGAGGTCTTGGACCAAGGTTTTTGGGCCAGGGCCGTATCCGACCAACCCAGGAGCCCGATGAAGCTCAATACCAATATCGCAAATTTCATATACCTAAGAATTTGATAGCAAATATACTACCCCCCACCTTTTCAAAAGACGACCCCTCCAAGACGATCCTTAGGGAGCGACTGACGGCAAATAGGAACCGTTAACATCCCCCTTGCACAGCGCTTTGACCGTACCCGGAATACCCAAAAGACCCACCGCCCATGGGCCGGGCTGATCCGTCACCCAATCTCCCCCCGCAAAAGAACCAATCAAACCCGCGCTGCGCCGATTCGCCAACAAAGCATCGGTATTGTTCACCGCCCCACTCCCGTTGACATCCGCCGCCAATAACCGCAGGGGGCTCAAGGTTACCAGCGAGGCAAAGGCTCGGCTAATGCCCAAGGCATCGGTGGCGTTGACCCCACCCCAGGGCACGGCATAGGTCCAGCTCGGAATCACGGGCCATGGGCCTGCATTGTTCCATCCAAAATACCCCAGGGAATCCGTGGTTCCCGTGGCCCGAATTTGCAAGGTGGTATCGCGCAGGACCAGCGAGGTACCCCCCAAAGGCGTGCCCACCGAATTATCGTAAATCAATCGACCCGACAAGGCATAGCAACCACCCCCGGAATAAATCCGCCCATTATAACACAAAAAAAACAAAGGCTGACTTTGGCTGCCCAAAACCCGGCTGCGTGAGGCCACCGTATCCCAAACCAAATCCAGACCGGAAGCCGGGGCATTGACCCCCGCGGGCCATGTTAACCCGATTCGTAACAAAACCCCCGCCGTCCAATTCGCCGCGGTGGCTTGGCTCCAAGTCAAGACCAAGGAATCGGTGAAACCTTGGCTGCTAATGGGCGGATAGGCCTGAACCTGAAGACCCAAAGCTTGGGGAGCTCCCGATCCCCAACCGGTATAACGCAGCATCCCCGGTGGTAAATTCAGCTTGAGACGAAGCGACTGCAGTCCGGTAAAATCCGCGTTGAGAACCTCCAAGGACAAGCTATCGCCGGGACATCCCTCCACCGTTGCAAGGTGAAAGGCCTGAGCGGCCACCCCCAAAAGCCGTTCGCTCGCAAAAGCCCCGCAAACCGCTCTGGGGTTCAGGGCCATGACCGACCAGCGATAAACCCGGTTGTTGAGCAATTGGCCACTACCGTTGTAAACAAAAGACGTATCGGTAACCCAAAAATCTTCCACCGTCGTTCCCAACCATCGAATTCGTAACACATACGCGGTGGCCCCGGCAACGGCATTCCAGCGAAAACGCAAAAAATTAATCGGCAACCCGTAAGAACTGTCCAAAGGCTGTAGCAAACGGGGGACCCCCACCAGGGAATCGTGGATCGGCATGGGGGGTGTTAGCAAATACGAACGAGGTCCCGTGGGGGTCACGGTCGCCCGCATGGCGGCTTTTTGTTCCACCGTGAAGGAATCTTGGCAGGCATCGTTGGCATAACTCATGTACAACCTACCCAGCGGTTGAAAGGCATCGTTGTTGATATCCACCGCAGCCCCCCCACCGTTGGGACAATTCCAACGCGCATCCCGAAAATCCGCCGGCGTATCGCAAAAACGATCCCCTGCCGTCGCGCAATTGGCCGGCAAACGCGGGGCCGTTTCGTTGGGATTGCGCGTGACCCGTTCGGCCCAAGTCGCCTGGGGGTTGGTCGATGTTTGATCAAAGGGATGAGGCAGGTTCAAAAAATGCCCCATTTCGTGAGCCAGGGTCGAATTACCGGGATTTGAACAGGCCAGGGCCATGTAAATCGCCCCTTGACGATTGGTCTGGGCGGGGGACCCTGTCCCAGGATAATACGCAAAGCCACAAAGAGACATGGCCGATAAACTCAAAAAATACACGTTGATACTCCCCGC
>JBJTSS010000092.1:0-1304 GCA_046079785.1 Bacteroidota bacterium | reverse complement strand
TCGGGGTCCGCATACGGCCTCTGTCCTCCTCCCGTAATGTTACCGCAGCCCTACCTACCTCCTGCCGGTCCCCAAACCCCAGGTTGTAAAACCGACCATCGCTGAGGGAGGGTCCATGATGGCAACGACTGCAACCGGCTTGTCCAAAGAAAAGAATTTTTCCTCGCTCAGCAGAGGCGTTTAGTTGGAATGTACGACGGTTTAGGTTGGCCGAATCATGACCTTGCGCCAAGGCCAAAAGATACCCATGCAAGGTAAGAAGATAGGCGGATGCCAGGTCTTTGTCCGGTTCCACACGACCTAACCGTTCCCTATACATAGGGTATCCTTGGAGTTTTTGGTTCAACGAACGTGGATTCATGTCCATATCCCGGTGAGCAGTTAGTGCCGCCAGCACCGCCATAGAACCGCTACGAAGGGGGGGCACCCCGCCATCCGCCATCAAGGGGATATCCAGCGGTATACCTACAAGGGTCGGCGTATTCCGCAGGCTGCGACGCCCAAAGGCGCCCAAAGAAAACGAAAGGGTATCGGCAAAGGCATGACTTGGTCGATGGCAGGACGCACACGAAGTTCGACCATCGGCAGAAAACCTTGCATCCGCAAACAGAGCTTGACCCAAACCCAATCGATCCGCATCCCTATCCTGCGATGGATAGCAAGAAACCACCCCGGCCCAAGCCCATACAAACCAAGCCCACTTACGGCGCACCAAAAGCAGAATTCAAAGCCATCGTCGTATCGGTCAGGCTGTGCAAAAAAGCAACCAAATCTGCTTTGTCCTGAGCACTAAGACGCAAACCACCGTTTTGGACCCTGAGGTTGGCGTTGAGGGTTGCACTGGATCGAATCCCGCTGTTGTAATGCTCCACCACCTCTTCCAGGCTTGCAAAACGACCATCGTGCATGTAGGGAGCGGTCAGTCCGACATTGCGCAAGGAGGGGGTTTTGAACTTGCCTCGATCGGAAGCTAATCCGCTAACCACCTGAAAACCGGTTTTGGGCAAAGAATCCAACCCATTGTTTTCAAAAGTCCTGTTCGTAAACAGAGCCCCACCGTGGCAATGAAAACAATCAGCCCCGATCGGGCGGCCGGAACCAGGCGCCGAAAACTCCCGCATAAACAATTCAAAACCACGCTGTTCCGAAGGACTAAGGGAAAGCAAACCCATACGGGATAAATCAAAGCGGGAACGATAGGAGGTTAAGCTAAGCAAGTATTGCTCCAAAGCCCATTGAAGGCGATGCAGGTTTATGTTATCGTCTCCAAAGGCCTTGCCAAACGCATCTCGGTAACTGCGATC
>JBJTSS010000091.1:0-4972 GCA_046079785.1 Bacteroidota bacterium | reverse complement strand
AACGTGGTACCGGTTCCGCTACCTGCGGGCAAAGGCCTTGGACCCAGGTCGAGGGTGTCGGATTGGGAAGCCAGCAGGGGTGTTTGAACGTTGATCCAAAAGGGTAGCGAGGAACCAATTTGGCATCGCAGTCGGTACGACGGGATGGAGGAATCCCCCAAATTTTGGATCCGGTACCTTAGACGTACCGAATCGGAACACAAGAGCCCTACGGGTTGAACCGGTCCTTGGATCCCAAGGTTGTAACGACCCCGGTAAGGAGGCGTGGGGGTGTGGAAGCGGGAAAGGTAACGAAAGGCTGAATCCACCTGGAGAAAACCGTTTCCAAACGTATTGTCTTCACCGGGTGTACCCAGGTCCTGTCCGGATTGGTACAGGCCTCGAAGGATGGTGCTTCCGGGGAGGTTGGGAAAGGCTTCCTTGAGCAGCAAGACCGCGCCCGACACATGGGGTGATGCCATGGATGTCCCGGTCAGGCTCAAGTAAGCCCCGTTGTTGCCGGTGGAACGAATACCGGTTCCCGGAGCAACCAATTCCGGTTTGATGAGCAAGGATGAATCGGTACTCAGGCAGATGGAGGGACCCCGGCTGGACGATGGAGCAATGCTGAGATTACCGTTGGCGCCTACGCTGACATTCCCGGTACAAAAAACATTGACCTCGTTAATATTGATGTTTTTGGGAGATGTTATGGTCGAAAGGCCAGAACCGCTGTTGCCAGCCGAAAACACCACCGCAAGGCCGGCAGCAGAAAGGGCATTGAAGAGGGGCAAATACGTGGGGCTATTGCATTGCGAGCTGTCTTGGGTGGAACCACCCCAGGAGTTGTTGATAACATCAGGTACATCGGTGGTGGTGTTGGGATTGCCGTCCGGGTCGAGTGCCCATTGGAAAGCCGCCGTGGTGGAACCACCAGCGCAAAGCGCCCCCGCTGCGATCCATTGAGAGCGAACGGCCATTCCCACCGTATCCTGGGTCTGGGGGTCCATTCCCACCATGGTTCCCATAACATGGGTTCCGTGGGGGGTTCCGCCTCCGCAATCGGTGGGGGAGTTGCCCGTACCTAACCATGCCTGGGATGCCGGCACCTGCAGTCCTTTCCAACGACCGGCCAAGGCCGGGTGGCTACCCCAAACACCGGTATCGATGTTCATGCCGAGGCGGCCTCTACCCCGGTATCCCCGGGCCCACATCATGGGGGCTTGAGTTGTTCTCAATCCGGGCTCGGTTCCCCCAACGCTCTCAGGTCGGGGTTCTGTGCCGGGTTCCAGGTTAACCGGGTCCGGTCCAAAACCTGGATCGGCATCCGGCTCAATCCATTCGATTTGGTCCCCATAGAGGTCCACCAAGGTCAAAAAGTACGAGGGGGTTGCTTCGATCACGGCCAGCGAACTAATCCAATACCATTGGACAGAACGAAGCGAACCAGGGCCCATAGCCCCCCCCAACGTGGTGATACGCTCCAACCATAAGGGTTCAAGGCGATCCCCCAATTGTCGGAGAAGACGTACGGTTTGAACCAAGCGGGTCTTGGCATCTGTTCCTTCTAGGTCAAAGGCTTTTTCTAACGAATCGACACGAACCCGTTCCCGCAATAGAACCCGCATGCGTTGAGGGCCTTCCACCGAAACGGCTTGATTGCCCCGTCGTTCCCGGATTTCTATCCATTGACGGTACAAGGCAGGGTCCAAGGGTTTCTGGCTTGCTACAGCTTCGAATGCCGTCCAGCAAAGCAGGAGCAAAAGAAGTATGGGCGTTAACCTGCGGGGGTTCAATTCCATTATTTATCTTTAAACCAAAAGTAACACCATGTCCAGTATCGCCATCCGAGATGTTCAGTTAGTCAACGAGGGGGAAATCAGGCAAGTCAATATCGAAGTGCGTGAGGGGATCATTTGGTCGGTTGATCCGGTTCATCGCCGCAAAGTAGCGGAACGAACGTTGGATGGACATGGGGCTTATCTTTTGCCAGGTTTGGTGGATGACCAAGTACATTTTAGAGAACCGGGCCTGACCGCCAAAGGATGCATCGCCACCGAAAGTCTTGCCGCCCTACGCGGTGGGGTGACATCCTACATGGAAATGCCCAACACCAACCCATCAACCTGTGATCGCAAGGCATGGGATTGGAAGATGGCCACGGCTGCCAGGGATTCGGCAGTCAACTATAGTTTTTACATGGGAGCCAACGGTCAAAATTTAGAGGACTTGCTGGCAGCAGATTACCAACGCATTCCCGGGGTCAAAATCTTTATGGGTTCATCCACCGGTGAGCTTTTGGTGGATCACCCCGAAATTCTACGGGAAGTTTATTGCAAAATGCACACCACCCATCCCGGTGTTCCGATTTCTTTGCACTGTGAAAATGACCAAGTCATTGCGCGTAGTGCCAAAGCCTACGAAGAAATCAAACCTCGATCAGCATGGACTGCCAGCGATCACCCAAGAATTCGCAACCACGAAGGTTGTTACGTATCCAGTCGTTTGGCTCGGGAATTGGCTGAAGCATGCCAAGCGGATATTCATATCCTTCACTTGACCACCCAGGAAGAAGTCGCTGATATCAAGGAGTATAAGAACAGGACCACGGTCGGAGCCTCGGGTTTTCGACCGATTACAACCGAAGCCTGCGTGCATCACTTATGGTTTGATGAAAACGATTACGAACGACTTGGCAATCGAATAAAGTGGAACCCGGCCATCAAAAGCGCTGCAGACAGGCAGGCACTTCTCGAAGCTGTTCGCGATGGATGGATTGACGTGGTGGCTACCGATCATGCGCCGCATACCGTCGAAGAAAAAAACCGGCCATACCCCGAAGCGCCTAGTGGAGGTCCTTTGTTACAACACAGTTTGTTAATGATGTGGGATTTGGCGATGGCTGGGCATTTTACCCCGGAGCGCGTTGTGCAATCGATGTGCCATGCGCCATCTTTGCGGTTTGGGGTCCAAAATCGAGGGTTTGTACGGGAGGGTTACGCTGCAGATTTGGTGCTATTGCAGAATCTTCCGGTGACCGTACGGGAGGAGGATTTGGTATACCGTTGTGGCTGGTCACCGGTCACCGGTCATACCTTTTCGCATTCGGTTCAAGGGGTCATTCTGAATGGGCAGATCGCTCTCTATGAGAACAAAATTTTGGAATTTGGTGGGGCCAAGGCCCTGGCCTTTGCTCGGTAAGCGGGCTTAATACCTGTTTTTAGGGAATTTTAATCCCTCTATTGGGGGGATTTGAGGTTATTTGGCCTTGATTCGGTCCACCCTATGGCGTGTGGTATGTATTTTTAGAGCCAAATAGTCCCTAAATTTTGAGTTATCTAACGTTTCTTTTATGTTAAAGTTCAACACTACAAGTCGCGTCGGCCTTCTTTGGGTTGCAATTCTCTTGGGTTTTTTGCCCTATATCGCGAGTTCTCAAATATCGGTTACGGTGGGGACTGGAACGCAGCAAAATTCGGGCAACACCTACCCTGCACCTTATGGTAATTTTTACTGGGGGGCCAGGCATCAGATGCTCGTTCGGGCATCGGAGCTCAATGCTTTGGGGATCACGGCCGGAGGCATGACATCGGTTGGATTCATGGTCATGACGCCTGCAGGCATACCGCTTCAGAATTTCACGATTTCGTTGGGAACGACGACCGATACCGTTTTGAGTACCAATACGGGTTTTGTAGGGGGGATGACGCAGGTTTACAGTGTACCGACTTATACAGATGTTGTAGGTTGGAACACCCATGTTTTTTCGCAACCTTTCTTTTGGGCTGGTACAACCAACCTCATTATCGAAACATGTTTTAACAATACCAACTGGGTTAGCAACGGAAATGCGGTAGTTCAACAAACGAATCTAGGGTATACCGGGACTTTGGTTTTTCGTCAAGATGCTTTGGGAACCTGCACCGCAGTCCCACCTGCCGTGGGTACTAGTTTCTTTGGGAGTACCCAGCGGCCCAATATGCAATTGAATTTTTTGCCGTTGACCGGAACCGATGCGGCAGCAACAGGGCTGCTGAGTCCGGCACCACCTGTCCTGGGGGGTTCCAGCGGTCAGGTGGTCATGCGAATTTCCAATTACGCAGCCAATACCATTACAAGTGCTTCGGTGGGATATTCGGTGAATAACGGAGCACCGGTAACGGAATCGTGGACCGGATCTTTGCCTACCGGTCAATCCACCACCCACACCTTCACCTCCAACCTTACCTTGCCTTTGACCCAACCTGCGGTGGTGAAGGCTTGGGTCAGAAACCCGGTTCCGGGACCGGACATCAACGCCAACAACGACACCGTTTCTGTTAACTTATGTTATGCATTGCCTGGGGGCACTTATTTGGTGGGTCCTGGTGCTGGTGCGGCCTTTCCTTCCTTGACCGCCGCCTTTCAGGCGATGCGGTGCGGGGGAATTACGGGACCGGTGACTCTTCAACTCCAAAGCGGAGTTCATTTGGGTTCATACAGTTTGGGCTCGATCGCTGGTTTATCGGCCTCCTCTTCGTTGACCCTAACATCCGCTACGGGAAATGCCGCCGATGTCATCCTTGTTGGGGATACCAGCGCGTCGGGTGTACAGCGCAGTATTTTTAAGTTGGCGCAGACCCCTCATGTAACTTTCCAGAATCTTACGCTTCGACGTTACCGCCAGAATTCTTCGGCAAGCGGGGGCACCTTGACTACGGCCCACATTGAGGGTACGGGAACGGATTTTCTCCAGGTGAATCAATGCATTTTTCAGGATTCGGTGACCCAGGCCTTCGTTACCCGCGATAATTATGGCATATTCCTCGTAGGGGGTTCCAACGGGGTCATTTCCAACAATGTTTTCCGTGGCTTCTATATAGCGGTAGCCTGGTCGGGTCAAGGTCCGGTCATGTCGTTGAACCAAGTGTTGAATAATAATTTTGAAGGGTACTTGGAAGGTATCAATGCCACGGACCAAAGCGGAATGTTGGTTTCTGGCAATGTTTTTAAC
>JBJTSS010000090.1:0-4944 GCA_046079785.1 Bacteroidota bacterium | reverse complement strand
CCGAATTTGTCGACTTGCCTTTGAAATGGGCCTTATTCAAAGAAAGTTGGTGGGGATTGCGTTGGGCGCAGGTTTGCTGCTCGGCTGCTGGGCCCACCAAACCCAGGCCCAGGCGACGCTTTGGCCTGCAGGAACCCGGGGGTATGCCCTGTACGATGAACAGGTGGTGGCCCGCATCGAAGCCCTACTCCCCCCGGATAGTTTGGCTAGGATGTTGAGCAACCCCAACGAGGACCGGGAATACCGATGCACGGTGGTCTATACCCGCCAAGGTTTGACGGATACCCTTTGGGAATGCGGTTTGGGAATTCGAGGAAATACGTCGCGTTCTGCAGGCAAGAAGCAGTTTAGGATTTCCTTCAATACGTACCGTAGCGGACAAAACCTGGAAGGCATCAGCGATTTGAACCTGTACGGGATGCACAACGATCCCTCGATTAGCCGGGCCAAAGTGTATTATGAATTATCCGAAAGGGTGGGCGCTCGAGCGGCAAGGGCAGCCCATGTGAATCTGTATTTTAACGGGCAGTTTCGAGGGGTGTACCTCAATGTAGAGCATCTGAACGAAGATTTTATGCAGGTGCGTTTTGCCCAGGATTACGGTAACTTATTCAAATGCCTGTGGCCTGCAGATTTGACCTACCGTTCCAATAATCCCAACGATTACAAGTTTACATCCGGGGGGCGTCGCGCCTACGATCTGATGACCAACACCACAGCGGATGACTATACGCGTTTTGCTCTGTTGGTGAGGACGTTAACCCAAACATCTTCGTCCCAAATTTACTGTCAATTGGATAGTATTTTGGATATAGAGTCCACCTTGTTGACCTTGGCAACGGACCTGAGTTCCGGTCATTGGGACTCGTATTATAACAAAAATAATTTTTATCTGTACGATCATCCGGTGGATCGTCGGTTTCGTTTTTTGCCCTACGATACTGACAATACATTTGGCATCCAATGGGGTGGGCCCAATTACCGAACCCTGTCCCCGTACAGTTTCACGCCGGGTGAGTCAAGGCCATTGTATGATAAATTGATGGCCAATTCGGAAACCCGGGATATTTATTCGTTTTACCTACGCAAGTTGGCGAATCGTCAGGCTCAGCCAAGTTTTTTGGGGTTTGTTGACAGCCTGCGGGACCGCATTGCGCCCTTTGCTCAGCTGGATTCCTTTCGGACCTTGGATTACGGGTTTACCTACGCTGAATTTTTGGCTTCGTTTTCGGGAAATTTGAATCGTAATCATGTGAGCGGTAGCATAACACCGTTTTTGAGCGCGCGGTCAGCTTCTACCCTGGGTTCCGTGACTGGACCAACGAATTTGGCCCCGGTCGTTCACCGACCGATGGTGCTCCACCCCTATCCCGGCAAGCGAGCAACCATTAGGGTTCGGATAGAAGATGAGTTGAACAGCGGGGTAACCGCGGTGGCTTGGGCAACCCAAGATGGCATAACCCAAACCCTTCCTTTGGTGGACGATGGTCAGCATGGGGATGGCAGCGCTGGGGATGGGGTTTATGGAGCCTATTGGTTGTTGAATCCGGGGGTTCAGCAGTGCAGTGTCCAGGTGAGGGCGCTGGATGCGGCCCAAAATCAACGAATCCGACCCTGCAATCCGATGCGGGTGGGTCTTCGAATGCATGGGCCCTTGGTAATCAACGAGATCGTGGCCCTGAATCGAACTGGGATTCGGGATCAAAGTAACCAAAACAGCGATTGGGTTGAGTTGCATAACACCGGATCTGTTCCTTTTTCGCTGAACGGTATTTATCTAACCGATAATATGGCGGAGCCTGGGCGTTGGCGCTTACCGAATGTGTCGGTGCCGGCGGGGGGATTTGTTTTGGTCTGGGCATCGGGGGATACAACGCGGGGGGTTTGGCATGCCAATTTTACTTTGTCAGGTTACGGGGAATGCCTCGGCCTGCATCGACTGCAGGGAACGCAGTTTATCATTTTGGACACGTTGTGTTACGGGCCGCAGGCCGAGGATGTGGGGTGGGGCCGGGCCGGCGACGGCGCCCTGGATTGGGTGTCTTTTTTGGTCCCTACGCCGGAGCGGAGCAACGGTGCACCCAGCGGGACAGCGCCCGTCGCCAACGCCATTGGGCGCGGGGGGCTTTGCCCCGCCCGGCCCAACCCTTTCCGAGATCAATTGACCTTGGATTTTGGCGGGGACTACCAGGCGCTAAACAACCCGGGCGATCAAGCGGGCCAGGATCTCAACCCGGCCCTTGCTTGGAGCATCCAAAACAGCAGGGGACAAACCATCAGAATAGGGCATGGACAAGCAGGGCCCACCGACACCCGTTCTTGGCCTTCGGGATTCTACTACCTGCTTTGGTCAGAACAGCGTGGACAGCAGGGTCGCTGCAAATTGCTCAAGCTGCCCTAAGCAGCGACAGTTTGTAACCAAACATCCCCGCTCATCGATTGTTTCCATGAGGTGAACCTCTCGGAATCCGGCCTGGACTTTTTGTTCTTGCCCCATCAACTGGTCGTACCCCAAACCTCCTCCACAGGACCCAAGACGGCCTGGATGCTGGAAGAGCATCTTTTTTATAGCCAATACCGTTTTCACCGCCAAAAGCTCATTCACCAAAGGGCCTGCATGAAGGTTTTGGCCCAAGAACTTCAAGACCAAGGTTGGACAGTTCATTATACCAATTCCAAAGACCCCCACAGCGACATTCGCTCGTTTTTGGAGCAGAATGCCCCTCGTTTTGCCCAAAATACCCTTCACCTCTACCGCTGTTCCGATCATTGGCTCCAAAAACGCATCCTGACCCAAGCCCAAAAACTCCATCTAGACGTGGTGTGGTTGTCCAACCCCTTGTTCTTGGATAACCCCATGGACGATGCCTCCTGGTTCAAAGGCAAGAAGCGTTTTTTGCAAGCCGATTATTACCGCAAACAACGAATTCAACGTCAAATCCTCCTCGAACCCCAAAGCCAGGAACCGCTCGGTGGACGCTGGAGTTACGACGAAGACAACCGCAAGCGATACCCCGCCCAAGCCAGTCCCCCTGCCCCCCCGGCGCTTCAAACCCACAAAGCTTGGGATGAAGCCTGCAACTATACCCAAATCCATTACCCCCTAGCCCCCGGTTCCGAAAAAGGGGATTGGACCTGGCCCGTTACCCGCCAAGAGGCCCTTTCCTGGTTCAAAGCCTTTTTGGAACATCGATTTCAAGATTTTGGACCCTACGAAGACGCCCTCGATGTTCGCCACCGATTGTTGCATCATTCGGCCATCTCCCCCTTGCTCAACAACGGCTTACTGCGACCACAGGAAGTCTTGGAGCTTAGCCTGGATCATGGCCAACGACGAAACCTGCCCCTACCCAGTATCGAAGGCTGGGTCCGGCAAATCATGGGTTGGCGGGAATTTATTCACGGAGTTTATGAGCATGCCGGGGTCCAACAGCGTACCCGGAATTTTTGGGGTTTCACCCACCCCATGCCTTCTGCTTTTTATAACGCCACCACGGGAATTGAACCGGTGGACCACTGTATTCGTTCGTTACTCAACAACGCCTACAACCACCACATCGAACGACTCATGATCTTGAGTAATTTTATGTTACTCTGTGAAATTCATCCCGACGCCGTTTACCGTTGGTTCATGGAGATGTACATCGATGCCTACGATTGGGTAATGGTCCCCAATGTTTACGGTATGGGTCAATTTGCCGATGGGGGCATGATGTCCACCAAACCGTATGTTAGCTCCAGTAATTACATCCTCAAAATGAGCAACTTCCGAGCGGATCCCTCGTGGACTGAGCCATGGGATGCCCTGTATTGGCGGTTTATGAGTACCCACCGAGATTTCTTTATGCGCAACCCGCGATCCATGATGATGATACGTCAATGGGAACGCAAATCGCCGGAACAGCAACAGAATTTATTGGACAAAGCCGAACAATTTTTGGAAAAAATTCATCGCCAATCCCAACCATAACACGGTGCGTAAATTTTGGAATTTGCCTGCTGTTCCCGTTTATTCCTTGGTAACCCAGGATATCGATGGATGTTTTAACATGAATTGCTGTACCTATGTTACGCCGGTCAGTATGAATCCCAAACACTATATGGTAGCCATCTACCTTGGAACCAAAACCTGGGACAACCTCAACCAAAATCCTAAACAGACCGTGATCCTTCAATGGTTGGGAATGGACCAGGCCTCGTTGGTTCGAATTCTAGGAAGACAAAGCGGGTTTAGCACCAACAAAATCCAGCGCTTGGAACGCCGGGGACTCCTCAGCGCATGGAAAGGCCAACCGGTTTTGCGTGATGCGGCAGCATGGGCCGAAATGCGAAGTTTGGGACCCTTGACCCCTCCCAACCCCTCCAACCCCCCCAACCTCGACGACCCAGCGGATCCCGGGTCATCAACCCCGTTGGGCGATCACCAATGTTGGCTTTTTGGTCTCCAAAGCACCCGTGTTCTTCACGATCAGGGCTTGGACAACGACACCCTGAGGCGTTTGGGGCTAATTCGTTAGGGCCGTATCTTGGCCCTCCCAAAACCTTCATCCCCATGAATTACGATCTCGTTGTTGTCGGAGGTGGTCCGGGCGGTTATGTTGCCGCCATCAGGGCCTCCCAGCTTGGCCTCAAAACTGCCGTTGTGGAACGGGAAGCCCTCGGAGGAATCTGCCTCAATTGGGGCTGTATTCCGACCAAGGCCCTCCTCAAAAGCGCTCAAGTCTTTGAGTACATCCAACATGCAGCCGACTACGGTATTCAAGTGGGGGAAGCCCATGCCCAATTTGAGAAAGTCATCCAGCGTAGCCGTGGGGTTGCGGATGGAATGAGCAAAGGCGTCGCCTTTTTGATGAAAAAAAATAAAATCGACGTGCACATGGGGCAGGCCACCCTTCAACCCGGTGGCAAAGTCAGCATTGCCCAGGCCGATGGCCAAACCCTGAC
>JBJTSS010000089.1:0-1481 GCA_046079785.1 Bacteroidota bacterium | reverse complement strand
ATAAGGCTTTTCGTCGTATTCGTCCATGGTCGGTGACGTTTCGGTTCCTGGTAAAAGTACGGATAAGGAGGCGTCAATGGGTTTTAGGTCCCGACGTAGGCCGTTAAATGCTGTAGCAAAGGATGCAGGGCGCCATGGTCCAAGAGACGTGCCCTGCAAAGGTTTGGGGGCAATTCGGCTTGAGGATCGGCATGCAGGGATGCGAGAAAGGGAACAAGAAAATGTTGGGAAAGGGCGCGACTAAATTCTCCCGAGGCTTCCCGGGGTAATTCACAGGGAAGATTATCCACTGCCATCAGGTCCACGCCATCATCCATCAACGGTGGAATTTCGGTCAGGTGCGTCCGTGAAACACCATAATACGGTTCTTGGATGGTGGTCGCGCGGGTTGTGATGGGGACCGAGCCTTGGATATCGCAGGAGATATCGGCAATCTGGCTTACCCTGAACGATGGGTTTTGGATATCCGAAGCCTCAAAGTGAGCAGGGCCTCGGGGATCCCAATAAATGGAATTGATCAAAAGATCTCCCCGAACCAGAAAAGGAGCCATCGCTGATTGATAGGCTGCTGGATTTTGGTAAAAGGCGGCTTCATCAAAAGGACCACCGTCCCGGCTTTGAACCATGTGTTTGGATTCAAGCAGGACATACGCCGGCTTATCATAGAGAGATGACCAGGCCTGTTCAGGCGATTTTAGAATTTCGGAAGGTTCCATCGACTGAATACCGGCATCTTGTAGGATTTGTAAGACCCCTTGACCTACCCGACCACTACCGCATAAGAGGAATAGGCAGGGATCCAAGGCAAGGTGTTTGGCCAACGCTTGCAAGCCCACGTAGGACCCCACTTGGGCAGCCGTAGGTAGGGAATCCTTTCCGAAGCGGAGACAGCGCATGCGCAGGGCATGCCAGGCCCCCACGATTCCCGCCCAATGCCCAAAGGCAACTGTCCTGCGTCCGCTATCGTCGGTCATGAGTTCGTAATCAAACAAGGTGATCCCTTCCCGAACCATGTGCTGCATCATGGACCTGTTGTTGGGTTGGGCCTTGATGGTATGCGAAAAAAAAGCATAAGACCTACCGGGAGCAAGGCTGGATTGGGCCACCTCCTTGATGCCCAAAATCAAAGTACTGCCCTCCAAGTTTTCTGCAATCTGGCAGCCCGCCTCTAGGTAGAGTTCGTCGCTAAAACAACGAAAGTTGGAAGGCTGTACAACGATCCGCAATCCATCAAAGCGGTTCATGAGTTGTTGGCAATCCTCCGGCACCAGGGGGGTGCGCAGGTCAGGTGGCGTTTTGGATTCACGCAGGATTCCCAGTTGTAAGTTAGGCATGGGTTGGGGAGGTAGGGCTTGATTTAGCGTGGGGAAGGCTTTTGGGAAGGTTCAGGGGATGGTTTTGAGGGGGTAGGCGGTAGAAGTTCGGCCAACAAACGATGACCGGGAACCACATGGCGGAGATTCCATAACACAAAACGAATA
>JBJTSS010000088.1:0-1092 GCA_046079785.1 Bacteroidota bacterium | reverse complement strand
AGCGAGCCCGCACCTTTTCCGAACCGCAAACCGCAAAGGCGCCTTGGTCATCCGCGCCCACGCTCTCCACCGCTTCGGCCCTCAGTTCCCAGCCGTTGGCCGCGATGCGCCGGCTCAAATCCTCGTAGAGGTCCAAGCTGTTGATCTGATGGTAACGCAGCGGTGCGATCGAAACCAGGCGTTCCCGCCCGCCGCGCGCCTTGTCCCACGAATGCCCGATCAAATCCCCCAGGTCCGCGACCACGGGTTCCGTATCCTCCGCCCAGAAACAAAACGTCTTGTCGTTGCGGCTTTTGGGGTCCGGGTCCACGAACAAAACCCGCCTGCTGGCCAATAAACCCGCTTGCTCCAACGCCCGGGCTGTCAGCGCGGCCGATGCCCCCCGGCCCACAAAGAGAAAGTCCACGACTCCTGCCATGTCACCGAAGGTATTTCAAATTGGTATATATTTTGGACCATGTTTGCGAAATAATTTGCGAGAGGTGATTTTAGGGCGTCCAGCCATCGAGCAACGGTTGACCTAAGGAGAATTAAGATTACCCATCTGCAAGTTTCCTCCATGGTAATCGTGTTGTTTTTAATATTAAAGGGAATACCTACAGGCTGGTTGTCCGAATTAATTTTGATTATGGCATTGTTTGGATTCGGTTTGTAGGAACGCACGCACAATACGATCGAATAGACGCTTCAAAAATCTGAGAACCATGAGCCCCAAAATCATTAAGACCGTCAAAGAATACAAGCTTGCGCTGGCAAGGTTGTCCGAAATTTTCGATGCCCCCAAAGGCAGCTCACAAGGCGATGAACTCGAACTTTTGTCGTTGCTTATTGATAAGTACGAGCAAGAACGACATACCATCGATTTAGCTGACCCTATTGAGGCCATCAAGTTCCGAATGGAACAATTGGGGTACAAACAAAAAGACTTGGCCGAAGTGGTTGGGCTCAAAAGCCGTGTAAGCGAAGTCTTGAATCGTAAGAGGAAACTTACCTTGGAGATGATTCGTAAACTTCACGAGGAATTAGGGATCCCAACCGAAGTGCTTATCCAAGAGTACTAGGGTCGAAACATGAAAACTTTCAACCATTCTG
>JBJTSS010000087.1:0-1155 GCA_046079785.1 Bacteroidota bacterium | reverse complement strand
CCACGGGTCTCTGCCATCGTATCGACCCAACCAGGCCCCCTGGTTGCCCGGGCGGCCCGTCTGGTTGTTGGGGGCAGGATTCGGCACGAATTGCTTGACTTTTTGTTCAAACAACCATTGACGAATGAACATCGGAGGCCTAAACGGCCATTGCTCGGCATCCCAAACCATGCACGCAAATTACAAAGGAAGGGTGGACTTGTTCAGTAAGTCCATGAGGAAGGCTTCGTCGATGACGGTGATTCCCAATTTTTGGGCTTTTTCAAGTTTGGAGGGTCCTGCTTCTTCGCCGGCAACCAGGTAGGTTAGCTTGGGACTTACGGAGGCTAGGATGGTTCCACCGGCAGCTTCGATGGCGGCTTTGAGGGCATCACGGTCCATCCCTGCAAATCGGCCGCTAACCACCAAGGTGCAGCCAGTCAACGGACGTGGACCTATTTCGGTGGTGGTTTGGGCGATTTCCATCGAGAGACCCGCGGCTTGGAGCCTACGCCCCAGGATTTGATTCAAAGGATCGGCAAACCAGGCCAAAATTTGATCCGCTGATTTTTCACCAATTTCATGGATCTGCATTAGTTCGTCTTTGGTGGCCAAGGATAGTCGCTCAAAGCTTCCAAATTGACGAGCCAAGGTCTTGGAGGCTACCTCCCCAATGCCGCGTATTCCCACGGCAAACAGAACCCTTTCGAAGGGTACGGATTTGGATGCTTCCAATGCTTCCAAAAGTCGCTGAATACTTTTGGCGCCGGTACGGTCCAGTGTAGAGAGGCGATCGGACTGCAGATCGTAGAGATCCGCTGGGTCTTTAATTAATTTTTGATCCAGCAATTGATGCAAGGTTTCTGTTCCCAAATGCTCAATATTCATGGCCTTGCGTGAGACAAAGTGTTCCAACCTGCCCAGAACCTGGGGTGGACAATGGCGATGGTTGGGGCAATAGTGCAGGGCCTCGACACAAACCAACGGGGTTTGGCAATCCGGACAATTCACTGGGAATTGAACGGGTTCTCTACCATGGATTGGTTCCCCTTGGAGTCGGTCCATGGGATGCGCCTCGATGACTTTGGGTATGATATCTCCACCTTTCTCGAGGCTGACGTTATCCCCAAGATGAAGATCCAATCGTCGAATTTCTGCTTCGTTGTAGAGCGAGGC
>JBJTSS010000086.1:0-2918 GCA_046079785.1 Bacteroidota bacterium | reverse complement strand
CCGGTATGGGTCAAATTCAGCGATAGTTTGGGAGGAATTCGAGTCACCGAATCGGTTTCAGGCTTTGCTTCACCACGTATTGCCGATTTTAATCGCGATGGTTTCCCGGATCTCGTGGTAGGTTCCGAATCGGGCAAAGTTTTTGGTTTTCCTTCGTTGTGGAACCATTTATCGGCCCCGCGTTCACAAAACAATTTGTTTTGTTATAACAGCAACGGAGGCCTTGCGGATTCCTTGCCCCATGGGAATTTTTTGGTGCCTGCCTGTGCTGATCTCGACGGCGATAGCTTTCCGGATTTGGTTTTGGGTTACATGAAGGGAGGCCTGGTCTATTGGCAAAACCGTTCTACGGCTGTTTCCGTGCAGGAGCTCACCCGTCGGCCCCAATCCAAATTGTCTATTCGCCCTCATCCGGTTCGGCAAGGTCAGATGTTGGAGGTCGTGGTTGATGATGCCTATTCGGTTCATCAGGTTTCGGTTTATGACCTTCAGGGACGGTTGGTAGGGCGGCAGACGGTAGACGGAGCGAGTAGGGAATCGGTTCGGCTTTGTGCCGAATGGTTACCAGGACCTTACCTACTGCAGGTCCACAAAAAAAACGGGCCACCCGAGGCGGCCCGTTTCTGGGTTGTGGAATAAAAAAACTTAGCGTTGTCCGTTGGGGCGGCCCAAACCAATCATGGCGCAACGGAAACCGACATCATCTTTGGCACGGGATTCGCTCATGAAGCGACGAGCCCCTGGGGTTACCCAATAGGGCATGTCCCGGTAACTACCCCCTTTGTAAACTCGGTTGCGGTTGTTCACCTGCCCGTTGGGGTTGGTGGTTACCGTGACCGAATCCAAATACGAGGCCAAAAGATTTTCGGAATAACGACGCTCATCGGCAACGTAGGCAACACGACCTGCACTATCCTTGGCCAAATTTCCTTCGGCATCGTAGGCAGGACGGGTATAGCCACCACCCAAGAAAGGCGATACTTCTTCGGATTCCAAATTGGAGGAGGGGCGATAAAGGTCCATAACCCACTCGTTGACGTTACCGGCCATGTGGTACAAACCAAAATCGTTGGGACGGAAGTATTTGCCGGGCGCTGTAGGTCCACCGCGCGTTACATCGTAGGTTCCTACCTCAGCAGGTGAGGAGGCGTTGTGTTTGAAATTTCCGTAGAAGTTCCCTTGGCGTTTACCAGGACCGTTGCGGATACCGCGCTCGTTCCAAGGATAAATACGGCGTTCAGCAATCATGCCACTTTCGGTCCGTCCAATGAGGCCCTGAGCGGCATACTCCCACTCCGCTTCCGAAGGGAGGCGGTAAGAGGCTGTGAAGAAACCATCCTCGGTTACCGGATAGACCAAATCCCCGTTGATGCTGGTTTTGGACTTGCCTTTGCGCAATTCGGGGCGGTAAAAACCGGCCAAGTATCCCTTGGTGGTGAAGTGTTGTTCCCCGGTCTGGGCGGTATAGCGAATGTAACCGGCATCGATAAGGCGCTGCTCATTGACCCGGTCGGTTCGCCACTCGCAGTATTGGTTGGCTTGAACCCAGCTTACACCGACAACAGGGTAGTATTTGAAGGCCGGGTGACGCAAATAATCGTTAACGTGGGGTTCGTTAAACGACAGGCCGTTTCTCCAAACGTTGGTATCCGGAAGGCACGCGCGATAGGTTGCAGGGCTTGACTGCGCAAAGACTTTGGCCATCCAATGGATGTATTCGCAATAGGAGACGTTGGGCACCTCCATTTCGTCCATATAAAAGCTCGATACCGCAGCATACTTGGGGATATTGTCCGGGTCCAAGGCTACCGCTTCTTGGGTTGCACCCATGACAAAGGAGCCACCAGGGACAAAAACCATACCGGGAGGAGGGGTACCGTTGTGGTCTATGCTTTTGAAGGCAAGGCCGTCCGGGTTACCGTATTTCCAGGTGGTGGTGGTGGAACGCTCGTCCATCAGCCCGCAACTGTTGAGCAGAAGGGCCATGGCAGAAATTCCGCTGAGGTTTCGTAGGGTTCTAAAATTCATCGTAGAGAGAGGTATAAATGGCTTAAGCGGTAAAGAATTAGAATTTGGGGCAGTTGACTTTGGAGTAACGACGGCGTTCCATGGGCTCGTATTTCTCAAAAATAAAGCTAAGAGAGACTTCGTGGGAGCCGCCAGGGCGGGCATTGCTTAGGGGGGATGTGGTGATATCGTAGCCGTAGCCCAGACGCATCTTGCCCCGCTGGAAACCTGCGGTCAGAATGACAGCGTCGTTGAGACGGTACCATACGCCGCCGGAAACTGCTCCTTTGCTGAGGTAGGTTCCGATGTTAATCTGCTGAGCAGTCGCTTGTTTGATGTAGATGATGTTGGGGGACAAGGTCCAATTATCCCCTTCGGAATAGGCTTGGGACAAGGGAATATTGGCACCGGCATGGGCTGAAATGCGCATGGGCCAAGCCACGGCCGCATCGGTGAAAAAGGCTTGGTTGGGTTGGGTCAAATGGTGAACGGCACCACCCAGGTAAAAATTTTCGGAAAAGAGCATGATACCGGTCGAAAAGTCGTGAATGGTCACGGTTTTGGTCCCAAAAGGGATTTCGGAACCGGTGGGCCTGGGTCCAATACCCGTGACCCGATCGATTTGCTCGGGGAAAATCAGTTTGTTAAAATTGAGGGAGCGATTGGCGTAGGCGTATTGAAAGCCGGCGCGCAACGAAAGGGTGCGGCTAATGTTCAGATTGTAGGCGTATTGGAGGGCAACCTGGGTGTGCTGGAAGGCTTCGCTACCGATTTGGTCGGTGAGAACATGCAAGCCTATGCCTCCAGAGAGGGCATCAAAATGCTGGTCAAAACCCGCACTGTAGGTCACAAAGGACGCATTGAGCGCCGGCCACTGGTTGCGGAAATTGAAGGTAAGGCGAGGATCAAAG
>JBJTSS010000085.1:0-1279 GCA_046079785.1 Bacteroidota bacterium | reverse complement strand
GTTGACTGGAGTAATCGAGCAGGTCTGAGACCAGGCTTGGGTGCCAAATCCCAGAATTGCCGTGAGCAACAGCGTAGCAAAAAGTTTGATTTTGAGCATATTGGGGGGTATTAAATATTTTATATAGTAAATAGCAAATGTATGGGATTTTGGGCATCCCGCCAAAGGCTTAACCGAAGAATAATGAGGAATTATTTCATAACAGGGCCAGGACGAATGCCCCCCTCCCCGTTCAAGCCTTCACGAAACGAAAAAGGGCCCTTTCACCCCTAGAATCCACCACCAAGAGCACATAAAGACCGGACGGAAGATGCCCGATGACCTCTTCCGGAATCAAAACACGTTCCTCTGCCTGACTCGCCGTCCATGCCACCACGGCGCCATTCATCCCTACCAGGTTGGCCGCAAACGGTCCACGCATTCCTCTTCCTTCCAAGGAAGCCAACAACCGCGCCCAATCCAAGTGATTTTGGACAGGATTGGGATAAATATAGGAGTCCATGGGGGCCGAAAGAGGTCTCAATCCCACCGGATCTACCCGAAACGGTGCAGAAATCGGAGAAAAACACGAAGAAATGCCTTGGACGGCGGTATAGTCTCCCCCCAAAACCGCCAAAAGCCGTCCATTCCCCCCACCGACCACGGGCTGCCCGTTCAAAAACCACGTCACCATCGCCCCCGAAACTGGCGAAACCTCCAAAGTATCGGTGTATCGCCCCGCCAAGAATTGACGTTGAATCTGCAAGGGCGCCAAAGCAGGAACCGCCTCAACACCCCCATCCGACAGCAACAAATTCCAAGCACCTTGGTAAACATCGCTTAGGTAAGTGGCATTGGAAAGCCACCGAACTGGGTATACACCGGTTTGGGCGGCAGGCAAAAGGAATTTTAAACGAAACAAGAGGCTGTTCATTGACAAGGCTGGCGTGGGATTCCCGAAACCACTCCACGTCAGGGTATCTCCACGCACCTGGTTGCTCAATGCAAAGAGGGAGGGATGCCGATCCACTAACCCGATCCAACCCAAGCCAGGACCTTTCAACACCGTAAACTGGGCCAAGGCCACCCGATTGACCCGGTCTGCGCGAACCTCCAAGACCATCGTATCCACGGCTGATGGACCACAACGGACCAGGGTATCCAATCGCAACACCATGGGTAAAGGCTGCTGAACGGTCAAGGTCACTTCCTGGGTTCGCAAATCCTGAGCACAACGACTCAAAGCACTGAGGCGCGCCCGGAAACGGTAACTCGAAAGGCTGGGACTACCCGCAAGCAC
>JBJTSS010000084.1:0-3443 GCA_046079785.1 Bacteroidota bacterium | reverse complement strand
GATTGTTCAATCGTTTCGTTGCTGTTTCACCCCAACAAGGTTTATTCTCTTACCCAACGTATAACAAAAAACACCTTTTTGGATTGGCAGGGGAGGATAAAGTATACCAAGCAGGTTCTTTGCGTACCATTTGGAGGGAGCATCATTGGACGATTTTACCCAGTATTTGTTACGACCTTCGGTTTCCTGTCTGGTTACGCAATCGTGGCGACTATCTGGTTTTGTTTTGTGTGGCCAACTGGCCCCAAGCCCGAGCCTTTGCGTGGCGTTCTTTGTTAACAGCACGCGCTATCGAAAACCAATCTTTTGTTGTTGGTGTTAATCGGGTGGGTACGGATGCTACGGGAACTTTTTATTCAGGTGAGTCCATGGTTATAGGCCCCGATGGTTCCTTGTTGGTGCAAATGAAGGATGAGCCGGGCATCGTGTCTTGTTCATTGGATGAGCATGTTTTGGCTGTTTTTCGTCGGGCTTATCCCTTTTTGAAGGATGCGGACGATTTTGAATTAAAGACACCATGAATATCCTGAATCAGCGTCTACAGGGCCGCTTGGAACTAAGCGAACAGGCCCGAGAGTGGCAAGCGTTGCTGACTCATCTGGAAAAGCAAATCGGCAAAAAGCCGGACATGAATGGCCTGCTTTTTTTGATTGGGGTAAATGTTCTGGGTCAAGGGCCACGGGAATTTTCCAAAGAAGAAAAGCAAGACTTGATGCATATTGCTGTTTGCGAACTCCTTTCCTTTGTGGAGTATTTTGAGTTTCAAGGACGGGATAGCGGTGGCTGGCCTCATTATCGTAGTCTGCGTCAGCCTGCGGTCACGGGTCTATCGGAACAAGAAGCGCTTTTGAGGGCTTGTGCTGTTCAGTATTTCCGCGAGAACGATTCGGATTTTGATGAGTCCATGCGTCTTATTTTTGAAAAACCAAACCTTTCTACTTTATGATGAACCTTACCCTCACCAACCAGGTTTTATGTTCCTTTAGCGCCTTCGTTTTTTTGGGACTTTTGCCTTATCGATCGATGGCGACGTCCCAGGGGAATGGGTCGTCTGGTAAATCCTCCGCTAAGTCAGCCGAAGTAAAGGTTTTTTTGGAAACGTCCGAAGGCCGTATGATTCTTCAACTCAGCAATGCGACACCCTTGCATCGGGATAATTTTCTAAAACTTATCAAAGAGGGTTATTACAACGGGGTTTTGTTTCATCGCGTTATCAAGGATTTTATGATTCAGGGGGGTGATCCTGAATCCAAAGAGGCCAAATCCGGTCAGATGTTGGGGAACGGGGGCCCCGGTTATACCGTACCGGCGGAATTTGTGGACACCCTCATTCATGCCAAGGGCGCATTGGCGGCAGCCAGGTTGGGGGACAACATGAACCCCCGGAAAGAATCCAGCGGTTCTCAATTTTATATCGTTCAGGGTCGTCCCTGGAAAGACGCCGAATTAACTGCGATGGAGGCCCGTTCGGGTCGACGTTATAGCGAAGACCAAAAAAAGATATACCGTGAACAGGGGGGCACCCCTCATCTGGATGGTGGCTATACGGTTTTTGGTCAATTAATTGAAGGAATGGATGTTTTGGACAAAATTGCCAAAACAGCGACCGGCGGTGCCGACCGGCCCTCGACGGATGTTCGCATTTTGAAAGCAGGATTGGTCCGATGAAATTCATCTCCTACAACGTTAATGGTATCCGTGCCGCAGAAACCAAGGGCTTAAGCCAGTGGTTGTTGGGGCAGGATGCCGACGTTATAGGGCTTCAAGAAATTAAGGCTTTTGAGGGTCAATTTGATTGGACCCCTTTTACCGCGGCGGGTTATCAATATTATGCCGAATCTGCCCAAAAGCCGGGTTATAGCGGCGTGGCGATTTTGAGTCGACGGGAACCACTAGCTGTTGTACGCGGTTGTGGAGAAGATTGGATCGATAGCGAGGGTCGGGTTTTGCGTTTGGATTTTGAGGATCTTTCTTTTATGACGGTTTATATGCCATCGGGTTCTTCCGGTGACGAGCGCCAGGCCTACAAAATGAGGTTTTTGGACTTTTTTGGAACGTATGCCGAGAATTTAGCCGGCCAATTGCCCGGTTTGGTAATTGCCGGTGATTATAACATTTGTCATAAGGCAATCGATATCCATGACCCGGTGGGTAACGCCCAGTCTTCTGGTTTTTTGCCCGAAGAAAGGGCGTGGTTTGATGCGTTTTTGGATCGAGGTTTTTGTGATTCCTACCGCGCCCTGTTTCCTGCGTCAGTTGTTTATTCGTGGTGGTCTTATCGGCAAGGAGCCCGCGCCAAAAACAAGGGCTGGAGGATAGACTACCATTGCCTCAGTCTTCCGTTGGCGAATCGTATCGTAGGGGCGTCATTGCACCCGGAGGCCGTTCATTCGGATCATTGTCCGGTTTCATTGGTTTTGTTGGACGACAAGAGCAAGCCATGAATGCTCTGAACGAGATCAATCAGCGCCTGGATGCAACGATTCGGCGTTATTACGGTTGGCGTATGGTGCGGGGTTTTTTGGTTTGGGTTGCTGTTCTGGTCTTGCCATGGATGTTGTTGGCCGCCGGTGCTTTTTATACCTGGATGGGAAGTGGGCTGCGTTTGTGGTTGTTGTTGGGGTATGTTTTGGTGAATTTACTGGTCTTGGTTTGGGGGGTGCTTTTGCCGTTTTTACGAAGGCAAGGTCGTTTACCCCGCATGTCTCGTCGGGAGGCGGCCCTTCGCATCGGGGCCCATTATCCCCAAATTCAAGACAAACTCTTGAACATGGTGGACCTGCAGGCCGAGGTGAATCATGGGGGATCCCGCGATTTGATCGAAGCAAGTCTGGAGCAGAGGCATGGTTGGGTGCGGTCTTTGGCCTTTTCAGCCATTGTTCCTTGGTCCAAACTCAAGCCTTACGCTTGGGTTGTGGTTCCTATGGCGGCTTTGTGGATGTTTTTGTGGTTTTGGGCCCCTCAAGTTATGTCGGTTGGTACGGGCCGCATACTCCGTTACAACGATGGATACTCCCTGCCGGCTCCCTTTGAATTTGATTGGGACCAAACACCGTTGCGCGTTGAGGCGGGTTCGGAATGGGATGTTCAGCTTGAAATTACGGGAAGGGAAATTCCCCAGGAGGCTTTGGTGCACTGGGGTCAACAGGCGTACAAAATGCGCCGTCTTGCTCCGGGTCGCTTTGCCTTCAAAGTGCCAAACGTTCGGCGATCCGGCTCCTTTTGGTTTAGTGCCTCGGGTTTTTCTTCCTCCGAAGAACAATTAACGGTGTATCATAACCCCACCCTCCTGCAATTAGCCTTGTGGATTGAATACCCACCGCATACCGGTAAAGCCGCCGAACGTTTATTAAATAGCGGCGACGTCCAAGTTCCAAGAGGTACCGCGCTGCGCTTTGTTGTGGACAGCAAGCATACCAGCGGTTTTGGCTTGCATACTTCGG
>JBJTSS010000083.1:0-2081 GCA_046079785.1 Bacteroidota bacterium | reverse complement strand
CTATCAATGGCCAAGGCGGCGGTAACCGTTCGCACACCGTTGTTGCCGGCAACAATATCCTATCGCCCGTTATGTTCGGTTCATGCTCCGTCTTTACTCCTGTTCCTGTAAACGTAACCTTCATGCTCAGTATGCAGGGCTTTACGGTAAGTCCGAATGGTGTGTACATTGCAGGCTCTTTCCAAGGTTGGAACCCATCAACGTCAGCGCTAACCCAGGATCCACAAAATCCCAGTGTTTGGTCCTATACCCACAACGGTTTGATGTCCGGTGATACCATTTATTATAAGTTCATCAACGGTAACTCTTGGGGTAATGACGAATCGGTTAGCGGTTCATGTGTTTTCCCTGGAAGCACTAATCGTTACTTGATCGTTCCTTTGGTGAACAGTACCTTGGGTCTTGTTGGATTCGGTTCTTGCTCAGCGTCCAACCCGATCATTACGTTCCGTGTCAACATGACAGGACTTACCATTGACTCCGCCGGAGTTGGTATTGCCGGCACGTTGAATGGTTGGAATCCTGCCTCAACCCGGATGACCCAGGATCCAACCAATCCTAATATTTGGACCTATTCCACGCCATTGGCAACAGGGACCACCGTCCTCTATAAATTTATCAACGGTGCTGCATGGGGTCGGGATGAAATCCTAAATGACTCAACATGTGGTCAACCCAACGGCTTCGGTTCGTACAATCGCCGTTATGTGGTTCCCGCGTTACCTGCGACTTTGCCTGCGGTTGCTTTTGGTTCTTGTAACCCACCTGCCCCCGTTTTGGCCAATTTGAGTGGTCGTTACAGCTACAATAACACCGCTAATACCCCAATGACCAATTCCGTTGTTCGCTTGATGAGCGGCACAACCGTCGTGGCTACCGACAGCACCGATGCTTTGGGTGATTACCTCATCACGGGCGTTGCTCCTGGTTCCTATACGTTGAGTGGTGTTACCAGCAAACCTTGGGGTGGTGTTACTGCCTCGGATGCCCTCTTGGCAACTCGCCACGTGGTTGGTGCATTGGTTCAAAGTGGTCTGCGCCTTAAGGCCTGTGATGTGAACGGTTCTAATACCGTGACTTCCGGTGACGCTTTGTTGATTAACCGTCGTTTCTCTGGCGGTATCACGTCTTTCAATGTAGGCAATTTTGCGAACAGCGATCCTGCGGTTACCGTGGGTTCAACCAACGTTACCCAGAACATGCAAGCTATTTGTTATGGGGATATCAACGGTTCGTACTCGCCATCCACGGCAACCCGTCTTGCTACCGTAGCCTTAACCGATGGTGGATGGTCTTATAGCCGTTCTATGGAAATCACCAGCGATCAGGTTCTTGAGCTCGGTTCCGTTTCTTTGGTCTTGAATGTCCCTGCCGGTGTTGAGGTGGTGGGTGTGCAATCCAAACTGAACGGAGGCAACTTGGATTACCAATTGGTTGGCAATCAACTACGATTGGGTTGGTATCATGCCGAAGGTTTCTTGGCCGAGGCCGGACAATCTTTGGTTGAACTTCAAATCAAAGCCAACCGAGATGTCAAAGCTTCTGAGTGGACATTGGGTGCAGAAACTGAATTGACCGATGTATGGGCCCAGGCTTATGCCGGTACTTCGCTGCGTATTCCTTCACTCAAAGCTGGATTTTCTTCGCTAAGCGTTTATCCTAACCCCGTTGTCCAAAACCTGGGCATTCGTTTGCCTTTGCAGTCCGCCTCTCGCCTTCAAGTTGAAATTCTGGATGCTATGGGCCGTGTGGTCCTCAGCCAGTCTTTTGAGGCTACTGCGGGTGTTTTTGCCAAAGAAGTGTCTGTCGACGGTTTGGCCAAGGGTCAGTACATGCTGCGTGTTTCCGAACAAGGCGCCGAGGGTACAACCCTTCATAGCACGCGTTTCGTTCGCTAAGGCGTTCTAGGATTGATTTTGACCCCGGTTTCGCAAGAAGCCGGGGTTTTTTTATGCCTAAATCCGTTGACTATAAACTTTTTGTGAAGTCGTTTGTTTTGTAATTATTAACCTTTAAACCCCCATTTATGGTACCAAACAACACCTTTTTGATGGCTTCCCTCCAACCCGGGGACGTCACCG
>JBJTSS010000082.1:0-2484 GCA_046079785.1 Bacteroidota bacterium | reverse complement strand
GTAAGGGAGCAAACCCGCACCCCGCTTCGATGGGCAGGTCTCAAGTTTTTTAATGTTTACGGACCTGGCGAAGGCCCCAAAGGTCGAATGGCCTCGGTAGTTTGGCATGCCTATCAACAAATTCAAAACACGGGGCGGGTTCAACTTTTTCGTTCCCACCGTACGGGAATCGCCGATGGCCAACAAAGCCGGGATTTTGTGTTGGTGGACGATGTGGTTTCGGTCTGTTTATGGTTCATGAACCATGCACATCCCGGGGGACTCTATAACCTGGGAACGGGTCAAGCCCGCTCCTTCCAGGATTTGGTCTTGGCTCTCTTTGATAGCCTTGGCTTGGAACCGCACGTGGACTTTGTGGATACCCCGCTTTCGATACGCGATAGTTACCAGTATTATACCTGTGCCGATATGGCTTGGATGGATCGTTTGGGCTGTCCGCACTCGTTTACCCCGCTCGAAGCAGGGGTGGCATCGTACGTCCAAAGGGAATGGGGTAGCCCTCAATAGGTTGGAATGAACAGAGGGGTCCTTTTGGGTTTGTTCTTGGTGGCGACGTTCTTGGCGTGGTGCTATCCCAAGCTGTTGCGTTCACCGGATGATCTGGCAACCGAAGCCGCAGCCTACCTGCAGGATCAGCTTCCATCGTTACACCGGACGGCGCAGTCGTGGAGTGCCAAGCATGGGGAGCCTCCAGCCGGGTTTGAGTTGGTGGTCCTTGATTCCAAGGGACAACGCCTCTCTTGGTCGGGTCGTGGTTTATTAACAACAGACGATAAAAATTTGGGGGTACTCAGGGGATTCCATGCGGTGGATGTCCAAAATGGACAGGGCTTGGTCTGGGTTACAGCCACCGAATCGGGCATTCAGATATTGTTTTACCGCTTGACCTACCGGCATTCGTTGACCTCCTCGTCGTTGTACGATGGGTTGCAATGGCCGGGGGTTGGAGGAAGTCGTTTGACATTGCTCAAGCCAAACGACCTCCAAGCGGGTAGGGAGGTTCGTTGGCAGGGTCAAGTGCTTTTTAAGGTAGGGAGCAAGCATGGTTCGCCGGTCACAGATCCAGGTTACCGGGCATGGTTCAATGGGGGTATGGTGCTTTGGCTATTTTTGTGGGCTTTGTTATGGATACCCCAGGGTACCCGAGGTGGTGTCTGGGACATGGTTCGAATGGGATTAGCCTGGCTTCTTGGATTGTGTTCTGGTTTGTGGTGGTTGTACCGGGGTTCGTTTGAATCGGCAGGCTTTTTTGGGATGCATACCACCTCCTTTGGTTTGGCGTGGAGTCAAGCCATCTTGGCCTTTTTGACGATTTGGGTTTTTCCGATGGCCTCTCGGTACTCCGGTTTTTGGAGAGGGCCTGGTCGCATCCTTTTTTCGTATATCCTATTGGCCTGTACCCTCCAAGGTGGACAAACCAAGTGGGGATGGGCCGACCCCTTGGGTTGGTCGTTGGATGATACCGCTCGATTGCTCTTGATTTTGGGGTTAGCCTCTTGTTTGTTACCTACGCCCTTCGTTCGATCCGGTAACCCGGCGTCTTCCCCTTACTGTGCTTGGACCGTTCCTTTGGCTTTGCTGTTGGTTGTACTGGGTTGGTTTTGGCAGGGTTGGGATGAATGGGTCTTGTTTTTGGGCTTGGGCGGCTTGGCTTGGGCGATGTTGGGCTGGGTCTTGGATGGCCCCCAAAGATCCTCGTTATCCCGGATCGGAACCTACGGCTTGGTGGGCGGGCTAATGGCTATTTTATGTTACGCACAGCATGTCAAGGTGGGATTGGACCAAGCCCGAGGTCGATTAGAAGCCTTGGTTCAGGCCAGACCCATTGAGGCCTACACCTATTTAATGCCATGGATTGATGCGTTGCGAAATGATTCTACCCTCATGCAATCGGAGACCACCGGCCAGGTACTGGGGGAATCGGGATTGCAGGCTATGCTGGATCGGCATTCCCGTAGCCTTCGTTTGTTTTTTGATTTTCAAACCTTTGATTTTCGCCCTGCTCAAGATTCCTCGTTGGCCATGGGTTTGGATGGTGGGCTTCAGTGGAAAGGGAGCGTTCAAGAACAACCCGAAGGAGGTCGATCGGCCTACAGGGTTCGGGTGGCTTTGGGTACTTCGGGGTCTGTCCCGGACACCTTATCGGTGAAACTTTACCAGAAGTTTTTTCCCAGCCTATCGCCTATTCCAGCTCTTTTGGGCAAAGTAACCGGGGGCGGTTTTGGGGTCACACCGTGGGCTGGCGGTTTGGCCTTGTACCAAGACCGTGTTTTGGTGTACCAGGATGCTTGGGCGGATTATCCCTACCGTGTTCCGGCCGATTGGATCCAAGCCGTTACCTCCGAGGAGGGTCGTCAAGTGGTCTGGACCGCCCATTGACCCGAAGAATTTCGGTACACCAACAAAGGTTGACCACCGTTCCACACCACTTGACGACCCTCCTCGGAGGTAACGGCTTGGATCCAATCGGCCGGAACACGGTAG
>JBJTSS010000081.1:0-1868 GCA_046079785.1 Bacteroidota bacterium | reverse complement strand
CCAGGCGACATTCCCCAAGGCATTCCTGAACCATTCGAGCGAGGTCCTCGGCTTGGCGCTGCGGCTCAGGTTGTATTCGTTCAGCAAGTACCGTACCGTCCGATCGAACCACCGAAACGGAACAAGAACGCCCCGCATGATCCAAAAGCAAAACGGGCTTTGTTGAATCATCCATAATCAAAACCGCACTTGCAATTCCACGATGGAGCCATTGCGTTGGACACGCAAGGTAACCGTCTTACCGATTTCCATTCCCGCCAAAGCGGTCATGTAGGTCTGCATGTCTCGCACCACAAAATCCCACAATCCCAACAAGGTATCCCCTTGGCGAACGCCGGCCAATGCAGCAGGCTTGCCCTCGGTAACACCGTCCACTTTGACCCCTTCTCCCTCATAAAAATAATCCGGCATAATCCCCAAGGTTAAGCGAAAACGAGGGGTGGCCTGGTTTTCCGTATTTTGGGTTTTGCGAAAGCTCAGTCGCCCTTGTTGGGGTAAAGCCCTCACTAAGCGTATAATGTATTCCAACACAAGTTGCATTCCTTGGTAATTTAAGCGGTCGGCATCATCGCTGGGTTTATGATAATCTTCGTGGGTTCCTGTAAAAAAATGCAAAACCGGGACATTCTGCAAGTAAAAGGATTGATGGTCCGAGGATCCCGTACCTGCAGGACTAACCTTGATACGCAACGGTCCAGCCAAAGAATCCACCATAGGCATCCATTCCAAGGCGGTGCCGGTACCATGAACACCCAACTGCCGGGTACTGTCCTGCAAACGCCCAATCATATCCATATTGAACATGGCGACCACCGAATCCAGCGGAATCACAGGATGCCGAACAAAATAGGCCGAACCCAATAGACCCATTTCTTCACCCGAGAAAGCCAGAAACAAAAAATTAAAACGAGATTCTTCCTGCTGGGCCCAGTACCTTGCCAAAGCCAACAAACCTGCCGTACCGGAAGCATTGTCGTCGGCTCCGTTATGAATTTGAGGTTCGCCACGATGCCTTGAACCCCCGTATTCTCCATAACCCAAATGATCGTAGTGTGCCCCCAAGACCAACGTCCTTGGCGCTCCACGATCCATAAAGGCAGCGACATTCCTGGCGACCACTTGGTGGGCCTGAACACTTACCTCCAAACGAAGGCGGTCTTCCGAGCCAAAAAAATCGGTAGGCAAGGCGGCGACACCTTCCGGAGTCAGGCTAAGTACCGGAATTGAAGAAGAACGCGTTCGACGGTCAAAAACGGTGTCGGGCCAAGGTTCACCGGCAGACCCTGGAAACAACACGACTGCCGCTGCACCGTAGCGTTCAGCCCAAGCGATTTTTCGTGATAAGGGGAGGTGACTTCCCCAAGGACCGTGGGGATTGGAACCGGATGGCCCATTCCACCGTATCCACCAAATACGGCCCTTCAAACGCGCCGTATCCGACAGATCGTTGTGCCCTAGTGAATCGGCTTGAATACCGTACCCCGCATCGATGCCTTTGGCCCAAACAAAACCGTTAGCACTTCCCGGTAAAACCCGAAAATGTTCGCCGTAACGAAGTTGCCGGCGACCAACTCGAAGGGTGGAATTGGGGTTGGGTTCCTGACGTACCGTTATTCCAAAAGACTGGTACCAAGTCCCTGAATCTCCCGCAGGCTTCAACCCCATGGATTCAAATTCTTGAGCCAAATAGGCCGCTGCTTTGCGCTCCGATGGGGAACCGGTCTGCCGTCCCAACAAGGAATCATGGGCCAAAAAACCTACATCATGTCGGAGCTTGTTAAGCCACGAATCTCTTGGATTTTGGGCATGGAGGTAACCATTCAGTAAGAGCAGGACGCCCCAAAAAACCGGAACCATAGACCCTGGAT
>JBJTSS010000080.1:0-6497 GCA_046079785.1 Bacteroidota bacterium | reverse complement strand
TAATAGGTGCTGAACCCCTCCCAAGGCCAGCCACTCCATAGCGGCAGGTTCAAAAGCAGGAGGATTTTGGCCGGTAAAATTGCGGGTCTGTGGGTCCTCCAAGTTTGGAAGACTTCGAACCACCAAGGCCGCGGGGAACCGCTGACCCCACTTGCCTATCGCGGCCTCGATATCTTGGCGAGATACCCAAGCCTGGCCTGGCTGTTCCGTCCGGGTTAGACGCGCAGGAACGGTCACAAGCAATGCCTCAAACCAAAAAGAGGTCAACGACTGATCCAAGGTCAGACAGGTCCCTGGTCCACAATTTTGAGCGCGATCATCCGATGCCGAGGCCCCAATATGCCCCGCACATTCGGTATGGGTACCGTTTCCGTGAGGGCTAACCTGCACACCGACAACATTACAGGCCCCGCCTTGGGATACATCCCCCACAAAAGAACCCGCCTTAAATACCTCAAACCGAGGGGAGTTTATCCCAAACGCTTGTGGATTGGCAGCGCCATCGTTCAGAGGAATCGCCAAGTCCCAAAAAGTTCCAAAATCAACTCGGCGGGCGTCAAAAAAAGCAGCATGCAAAAAAGTCTCCATGGAGTATTCGTTTAGTCGTTGGGATCATCAAACAAGGTTGATGCAATATAATCGGCCATACCCCGTCCCCAAATACTCAAGCGCAATGCTGAACCAGGCTTGGTATGGCCTTCCTCCATAAACCATGCCGGTGACAAAGACGACAAACGCTTTTGAACCCTGGAGCAGGCCTCTCTTCCAAAGTTCTCCTCCAACAACGCCCAGGATAATCCTTCATCCAATCGTAGCCTAATCATCAAAAACTCATTCAATTGCTCGGTTCTACCCAAGACCTCCACCGTTTGATCCAACCTGCCCTCTTCCACCCCTTGGCAATAGCGAATATTATGGTTCACATTCCACGAGCGCGTTTGAATCCCATCGTAGGAATGAGCGGAAGGGCCTAATCCCAAATACGAATCACCACTCCAATAACGACTGTTATGAAGTGCCTTGGAACCAGGACGAGCAAAATTCGAAATTTCGTAAGCTCGGTACCCATGATCACCGGCCTTTTTGTAGAGGATCTCCATGAGTTCCAAAACACGATCATCATCCGGCAAACGAAGCAATCCCTTTTGGATCTTGTTATGCAAAGCAGTTCGAGGTTCTTGGGTTAATTGGTAGGCCGAAAAATGCCCAGGGTCAAATTCCAAAATTGCCTCCAAATCCCGGGACAATTCCTGGATTCCTTGTTGGGAATACCCATAAATCAAATCAGCAGTCCAATTCCCCTGCCAATTTTGTTGAATAAATTGCATCGCCTCCAAGGCTTGTGCAGCATCATGCGCTCGGTTCATGCTACCCAAAAAATCATCGTTAACCGTCTGCACTCCTAAACTAATTCGGGTGATCCCCAGCCTATACCATCGATCCAAGGCCGATGGTGACACATCCTCAGGATTGGCCTCCAACGTGAATTCTTTGAGTTGACGCAGGTCAAAGCAGCTTGCGATACCATTTAACAAAAAAACCATCGACTCCTCGTTCAAGATTGAGGGCGTCCCTCCCCCCCAATACAAGGTATCCAACGCCTGAGGATCATTCAGTCCCTGGACCTTACCCCGAAGTTCAGCCTCACGGACGATGCAACGCAGAACACGTTCTGTACCGGATAAATTGGTGCTAAAATGAAAGGCACAATAATGGCAAGCCTTTCTGCAGAAAGGAATATGAACATACAGGGATCGCATTCGGGGACCGATTTATCGAAATTCCTCCAACAAAAAACCCCACACATCCAAGATGGCGGGGTTTTGTTGATCGTTCTTGGCATGAACGAAAACCGAGGGATTAATAATCCCAGAGGCTTTGTTCAAAATTGAAAATCTTTTGCTTGACCCGCTCAGATTCCATCATGAAATCCTCCGGATTATTGGCATAGTCCTCAATACGAAGATCTTTGACGTTGGGCTCTTTGTAGATGTAGGACGAGAAGAAGCGACGCAAGAACAGATCATCGTAGGAAATCTTGGCCGATTCGTTTTTCATGTTAAACACTTCGGCCTTGGCCAAGATGGGACGAATGGCCGGGAAATAAACCCAGAACATCGGAATTTCACCGACCACCAAGCCATCCGACTTAAGATTCTGAACCGGAGCAATCGCTACAATACGAACGACCATCGATGCCGTTTTGCGATCAAAGACCCATTCTTCTTTGAGTCGAAACTTGACCACGTCGTTGGGATTGAATTCCACTTTCTCCACTCGCCGCTCCAAAGCAAAGGTGACCGGATTGCTGACTGTAATAGTATCGTACTTTTCCAAAGCCCCCAAAATTTCGGCGCCTTGCATTTTGTTTTCGTCATTGATTTCGTCGGAACGGTACAAATAACCGTTCAAGTCACCCCGCTTAAGTGCATTCATCAACACATCGATCAACATGCTCTTGGGGTGGGTCATGGGCATGTTTAGCTTCTGACTAAGATCAATGACCCGAAAAATGGTCCAACTGAACATGACATCCTGCTCCTGAATTTCGGGAAGTGGAATCGGTTCCTTGGCGGTGGCTGGGTTCAACGTACGCTTGTAGGCACCATCAACCACGTCCACACGATTTTGAGCCCCGGCAGCGAGGACCAAAAAAGTAAGGGAAACCAGGGAAAGGGCTAATTTCTTCATAATATTAATTGATAGAGTATACGGCGGGTGGAAGCTTACGGGTAATACGGTCAGGGCCAACCACTTTGACCTCATCAAAGATGAAGCGATCCCCTGCTTTGGAATTACGAATAACCTGTTGAAGTTTGGCGTTATAAATCGCTCCCGTATTCGCAAACGGCTCAACGTCCTTGCGTGCCGCGAAATAAAGCATACGGAAACTTATCACATCAAAACGCATATCAAAGTCAAAATCCTTGAGCGTTGCAATCATACCACCTTGGGCCTTGAATTGGGAAACCGAAACCGAACCCGGAGGCAAACCCCCAATGGTTGCTTGGGGATCCGGAACAGCCTTGACACGGAACAAGGTGGAACCCAGCATTTGGGATCCCTTACCATCCAACGATTTACCACGGACATCAACATTCACGTTCATGCCTGGTGAGTTGACCCGTACAATGTATTTGCCTTTGCTACCCGTAATGGTACCGCCACCCGAGATAGAAGGCATCAAATTCTCGGGTGTAACCCCAGGTGCCGAAATCGAAACCGGGTTGTCAACACCCACATACAATACGTTCATTTTATCGGGTGAAACCACCGCTGCAGGCCGAGCCACCATGTAGGAGCTGCTGAACGGATAGCGCGTGAGTTCGCCGGTTGATGGGCTAACCACGTTAATAAAGCCGCCCCACTTCTTTTCGCCTTCAGAAGTCGCACGGATTTTGAGTTTACCCATTCCGCTCTCGACAGGTACCGCCGTTCCGCCTTCCAATCGAATATCCAAATCCTGGCGGCTATCGTAAGCTACCAACATAATATCGGCCTCGTAGTCTTGACCGGTTAGGACATAACTGGAACGAGCCACAATTTTGGCTTCGACTTTGTCAAACTTGTACGAAGACGCGTCGATTTGGCTGAGAAGATAGGAAATGACTTCTGTTTCGGTATTGCGGATATCACTTTCGTACTTGGAAAGCAAGGTGATCACACCGGACAAAGGCATTTCACCAAAATTGGATTGAAGCCAATTTTTGCGAACCCCGGCTTCTTGAGGATCCTTGGCTTCATCCAAATACAACTTGACTTTTTTGCGATCGGATGTCGGAATCATTTTGAGGACGGTGCCTCGATAATTGTTGATCAACTTTTTGAATTGGAGGCCTTTGGGACTTTTGCCCTCTGGGCTCACCAAAACCTGGCTACTAATATCAATGTTACCATCATCCACGACCCGACGAGCTCCGCCTTCGAACTTGAAATCTTCTTCGTCAACTTTGTTGTTTTGATTCCCCCCCATGTCTATCATTTGTTCTTTGGTTTCCCGAACAAACTTGAGCAATTCCTGGGTTTTCTTACGCACAATTTGGGCTTTATCAAAATTCGCCTTGGCCTTGCCGGGTTCCTTTTCCATCCGGTCGTCAAAAGCCTTGTACAAGGCATCGTTTTTTTGACCCACCGACTGGGAGGTTTCCTCCAAGCTTTTGTTGATCATCGCGAAGGCCTTCAAAATTTCGGCGGACACGTTCAGGGCAAGCATCGCGGTCAACACGAGGTACATCATGTTGATCATTCGTTGCCTTGGGGACAATTTACTACCGGCCATTGCTCAATATTTCAGTATAATCGAAAGGGATGGGGTCAAAAAAAATTAATAGCGGTTGGACATGGCGTTGAGCATGTTGCCGTAGACCGAGTTAAGTGCCGCAATATTTCGGTTGAGGCGGGACATTTCGTGCTGGTAGCGTTCGGCATCCTCCTGAATCGTCTTCAAGCTATCCATCATTTTGCCTACACCTCCAAAGTGCTCATTCGCAGATTTGAGCGCCATGGCCGTATTCTTCATTTCGGTATCGTACATCGTGTTAAACGCCCCGATATTCTCCACCAATTTCCGCATTTCGGAACGATAAGCCCTGCTGTCTTCGCTGATTTGAGCCAATTCGGCAAGGGACTCGGCGGTAACCCGCCCTTCGTTCTGGTAGGACTGGTTAGCGCTAACCAAATAGTCGTTCAGCTTTTGCATTTCTTCTTGGTAAACCCGGGTTTGCTCGCCCATTTCGGACATACCATTCAGGGCACCCGACGCCGTGTGGGCCTGGGCGGCCATTTGACCCATGGATTGGGTGGCTTCACGAACCTTATTGGCAAATTCCCCTTTGCTAAGGCTCGCGCTGTTCATTTGTCCCATTTGCTGAACATTGTGGTTCAGATTTTGGAAACTCTTGCCTAGATTTTCCAACACATCTTTGCTCAAGTTGGCCTCCCGCATCATCGCATTCAGCGTGGCAGGTGGTGCCTTGGCCTCTCCACCGGCTAATTCAGGATAAACGAGGGACCAATCAACATCTTCGGCAGGGGGTTCAAATCCCGATACAAAGAAGATTAACGCCTCGGTACCCAGACCCAAGGTGAGGAAGAAGTCCGCACCAGGTAAGTGACGAATTTTAAAAAGCGCTCCGATGATAACAACCGAGGCACCCCAGCCGTAAAGGTAGTTGAGGGTGATTTTACCTTTTTTGGACTGTAAATACTCCGCAATTTCTTCTTTTTTAAAAGAAAACTTCATGATTTTTTTGAATTTAAATGATTAACGAATGTCTCTGATATCTCTACCGGTAAAATCCATAACACAACGGAAACCAATGGTAGAACGAGCGGAATCCTGAAACTCGTAAGCACGGGTTCCGTTCATCAGATAGTAGCCAACATCCTTCCAGCTACCACCGCGAACAACTTTGCGCTTGAGTACCTGGGGGTCATTTTCTTTGGCATCGTATCGATAATCCGGATTTAGATCACCGACAAAACTGGAGGCCGACTCGTGAAAGGTGGATGCGGTCCATTCGGCCACATTACCGGCCATATTAAAGAGCCCGAAATCGTTGGGATTGAAGGTATACGTTTTGGCCGTGTAGGTGACCCCATCATCAACGTAATTCCCACGGCCTGGTTTGAAATTGGCCAACAAGCAACCGCGATTGTTGCGAAGGGATGGGCCACCCCATGGGTATGGCGCGGCCATACGACCACCGCGGGCCGCGTATTCCCATTCCACTTCCGAAGGCAACCGGAAGGGAAACTGCAAGGTTAACTTGCGGGATTGACGGAAAGCGGAGAGCAAGCGGGTTCTCCAATCACAAAAGGCGTTGGCCTGATTCCAAGAGACCCCCACCACCGGGTAATCGTAATACGCCGGATGGCTGAAATATAATTGGGTCTGGGGTTCATTATAAGCGTAGGCCATGTCCTTGGTCCAAACCAAGGTATCCGGGTAAATATTGATAGATTTGGCATCCACAAATTCGTTCCGGTTCCTGTTGGATTGGCTGGCAGCCGCGGCCGTGTAATCGTATTTTTTGTAGTTGTAAACAAAGCGAGACGTGTTCCATTCCTGACGACCAAATACACGCTGATTCTCGGGCAAAAACAAATCCTCCAATTCCTCGACAACGGCAGGGTCTTTCCAATTGATTCGGGCCTTCCAATTGATGTATTCGTTGCCGTCTTCGTCTTCGATGGTATTCCCAAGGACCGTGTGCGCTATCGAATCCCTCACCCAGTT
This sequence comes from Bacteroidota bacterium, assembly GCA_046079785.1. Classification (GTDB taxonomy): domain Bacteria; phylum Bacteroidota; class Bacteroidia; order UBA7662; family UBA7662; genus SYHX01. The sequence continues at coordinate 259 of JBJTSS010000080.1, read as the reverse complement.
CACAAATTGGCGGTATTCGGCATTTGAAATTTCGGCATCGTCCATGTAAAAAGGACGCATGGTCACATTCTTGAGGGGGTTATTCAAATTAAAAAGCAAATCCTGATCGCCCTGGCCGTACAAAAACGTCCCCTGCTTGATGTAAACCATCCCGTAAGGGGTCGTCTCCAACCACGGTCCCCGGTCTTTGGCCCCAATGAGGTCCCCGGTATTCCCGCTACCGCAGGACGTCAACAGGGTGCTTACCCCCAAAATTAAA
>JBJTSS010000079.1:0-1666 GCA_046079785.1 Bacteroidota bacterium | reverse complement strand
CAACCAAACCGTCAAACTTCGCGACCAATTGGGATTCGGTGGCAATATTACCTGCAACACCACCCACGTGGAATGTCCGGAGGGTCAACTGGGTTCCAGGTTCCCCGATGGACTGGGCTGCAATGACCCCAACTGCTTCACCAATTTGCACCGTGCGGTTGGTGGCCAAGTTTCGACCATAACACTTAACACAAACACCGCTAACGGAAGTACACGTGAGGACGGAACGGATTTCGACCGCTTCAACAGGGGAAGCTTCGATCATCACTGCAATGGCTTCGGTAATTTCTTCACCGGCCGCTAACAATACTTTGTTATCCAAAGGATTGACCACATCAGATGCGGCCACACGACCCACGATACGCTCCTTCAGCGGCTCCACCACTTCTTCGTTATCCTTCAAAGCGGTGACCTCAATACCACGCAACGTACCACAATCATCTTCGTTAATTATCACGTCCTGCGCAACATCGTGTAAGCGACGCGTCAAGTAACCGGCATCCGCTGTTTTGAGGGCGGTATCCGCCAAACCTTTACGGGCACCGTGGGTCGAAATAAAGTACTCCAACACGTTAAGTCCCTCTTTGAAATTGGACAAAATCGGATTCTCGATAATCTCGCCGGCTCCACCGCTCTTTTGGGGTTTGGCCATCAGACCCCTCATTCCGCCGAGCTGACGAATCTGCTCTTTGGAACCACGAGCCCCGGAGTCCAACATCATGTAAACCGAATTAAAACCCTGTTTGTCGGAAGCAATCTCCTTCATGAGGGTATCGGTAATACGAGAATTGGTACGGGTCCAGATATCAATCACCTGGTTGTAACGCTCGTTGTTGGTGATGAAACCCATATTATAATTACCCGTCACCTCTTCCACTTCTCGGTGAGCAGCCTCAATCAAAGTCACCTTATTATCCGGAACCATAACATCGTCCAGATTAAAGGAAAGCCCACCTTTAAAGGCCATTTTGAAACCAATCTCTTTGATTTGATCCAAGAAGTCCGCCGTGGTTGGAATATCAGTTTGACGAACAATCACCCCGATCAAGTCACGCAGCGATTTCTTGGTCATCAACTCGTTGATAAACCCGACCGCTGTTGGTATGGCACGGTTAAAGAGGATACGCCCCATGGTGGTGTCCACCAACTTGGTTTCCAATTCACCAGCCTCGTTGCGAACCTGCGTTCGCACTTTGACCCAAGCATGCAATGCCACCATTCCCTCATTGTAGGCAATGTTGGCCTCCTCTTCGGAATAAAAAACGCGACCCTCCCCTTTGATCGGATGATCAGGGGTGGATTTGCGTCCTTTGGTGATGTAATAAAGCCCCAAAACCATGTCCTGGGATGGAACGGTGATGGGAGAACCGTTGGCCGGATTCAAAATATTATGCGATGCCAACATCAACAATTGGGCTTCCAAAATTGCGGCATTCCCCAACGGAACGTGTACCGCCATTTGGTCACCGTCAAAGTCCGCATTGAAGGCGGTACATACCAAGGGGTGTAGCTGAATGGCCTTTCCTTCGATGAGCTTGGGCTGAAATGATTGAATACCCAAACGGTGAAGGGTCGGGGCCCGGTTCAAGAGAACCGGATGACCTTTGAGTACGTTTTCGAGGATATCCCAAACCACCGGCTCTTTGCGATCCACCAATTTCTTGGC
>JBJTSS010000078.1:0-4005 GCA_046079785.1 Bacteroidota bacterium | reverse complement strand
CAACGATCGCTGCATTACAAAATTTGGCAGGTGGCACGACCGTCACCTTCCGGGTTGTGAATATGGGGGCTACAGGTTCTGGTGGAACTTGGTATTTTAATCAATTGGCCTCGGGTCGAGATTTTACCATTCTTGGAACAGCAGGCGGTGGTGGCCCTGCGGCTACCTTAAGTTTGGGGGCGTTAGCTTCCAATACGGTTTGTGCCATTGGGGGATCCCCCGCGCCCTTAACGGTGACCTATACCTCCACGGGTTCCTTGTCTGGACCGGTTAATTTGCAATTATCGGATGCCAATGGTTCGTTTGCCAATCCGACGGTATTGGGTTCGGGTACAGGAAGTTCAGGAACCATAACGGCCATCTGGCCTTCAACCTTGTCGGCAGGTTCCGCTTATTTGTTGCGTTTGGTATCGGGTACGGTAACCAGTGCATCTTCGGCCCCGATTTCGGTTCTGACTTCCGTGCCGGAAGCAACATCGTTAGCAGCTGTTCCTTCCAATGGGGTGGTCACCCTTACGTGGACCAACCCTACACGCTGTTTTGACCAGGCTTTGGTGGTGGCTGATGTCGTTGCGGTTACTGGCCAACCATCAGGCAATGTTATTTTAACAAATCCTCTTTTTGGAGCAGGTGCAGCGGTGGGAACCGGGTTTGCAGTTTATCTAGGGAGTGGCAACACCATAACGGTGAGTGGCTTGACCAATGGACAAACCTACCATTTTAAAGTTTTTACCCAAAGCGGAACGACTTGGAGCAGCGGAGTTTCCCTGCAGGCGGTTCCATTTGGCCCCTTGAGTTTTCCCCTTCGTTCGATTGCTTCTGTTACAAGTGTGAACAGTAACGGGGTTCTGGATTCCTTAGGTTCAAGGGTGCGGTTGACAGGGACGGTTTACGGCGTGAATCAATACACCAGCACCACCACCCCCGTTGGTTTGCAATTTGTGATTATGGACGCAACAGGCGGTATCATGTTCCGCAGGGCCGGTACAACTTTTGGCTTGGATAGTTTGAATCTTGGTCGTTTGGTTGAAGGGGATTCCGTTGAGTTGGTTGGCGTTTTGGAACAATTTAACGGCCTCACCCAAATCAATTGCGATACGGTAACTCGTGTTGCGACGGGTCGAACCTTGGCCTCACCTACGGTGGTTACGGCACTTGACGAAACGACAGAGAACCGTTTGGTTCGGTTGAATGGCTTGGTTTTGGTTGGATCCACTTGGCCAACGGGCCCCATTACATCGGGGGTGAATGTGAATGTTTCCAACGGCACCACCACCTTTGTGTTACGTATTCTACCCACGACCAACATTCCGGGTAACCCAGCACCCAATGGTTATTTTGATCTAATCGGTCTAGGCCAACAATTTGACAATACGATTCCGCTTACCTCCGGTTATCAGATTACCCCTCGATCCATGGCCGATATTATCGCGGTGCCTTTGGTGAATACCGTTGCCAATTTTGCGAGGAACGATACCCTAGTTTCCAACCAAAGTGGAGCCATCGGCATGAATATCTCGATTTTGAACCCCAATCCTGTTGCACAAATACTCAAGGTCCGGGTTAATACCTCGGCAGGTGCCGCCTATGGGGTAACTTACGAAACCTTCCCTTTTCCGGTCAACGATACCATTACCTTGAACGTGCCGGCTAACGCCACTTCGGCATCCTTTTCGGTTTTGTTGTATCCTGCGGTTCCTTCAGGGCGTACCGATACCTTAGGTTTTACCTTGTTCGGTGCTAGTCTAGGAATTTCTGCGGGTATTGTTAATCAGGCGCGCATTCGGGTTCAAACCCTTCAAATCCCCACCTACAGTATTGGCTTGCTACGTGGTAACAACGTTTCCGGTACTGTGGTCGGAATCCCCGACTCCAATGGGGTCTACGCCCGCACCACGGGTATTGTGTTAGGGGGTAATCGTAGGGTACTTCCCAGTCCTGGTTTGGAGTTTTTTATTTTTGATCCAGTATCCAATGCGGGCATTGGGGTATTTCGGACTGCCAATTTTACCACCAACCCCTACACGGTCACCGAAGGTGATTTGATTCGGGTCATCGGGACCGTTTCGCATTTCAACGGCCTGGCTCAGATCAATGTAGATTCCATTGTGGTTTTGTCCAGTGGTAATGCATTACCGGCACCGCAGGTGGTGACTTCGATGAGCGACTTGACCGAATCACGTTTGATTCGTTTGAACAACCTCACCTTGGTTCCCTCTTCCTCGACCTCGGCCCAATGGCCGGTTTCCGGGGCCACGGGTTCAGGACGTACACCCCGGGCGACCAACGGCGTAGATACCTTTGATATCAGAATTGATAACGACGTTAATCTTTTTAATTCTCCCGCTCCCACCGGCACGTTCAGTATGATCGGGGTGGGCAGTCAATTCGATGCATCGGCTCCTCATACCTCTGGCTATCAATTGTGCCCCCGCTATTTGCAGGATTTAGTTCAGGTGGTGACGTATTCGCTAAGTGGAACCTTGACCTACAATAATACCGCTTCTACACCCATGACCAATTCCGTGGTCCGCGCCAAGGACAGCACGGGCAACGTCGTGGGTAGCGATTCGACGGATGCGACCGGTGCTTATGTTATCCCCGCCTTGCCCTCAGGTACCTATACCCTCGAAGGGGTTACCTCCAAACCTTGGGGTGGTGTCAACGCAACGGATGCCTTGGGAATTAATCGTCATTTTACAGGGGCTGTTCCCTTGGTCGGTTTACGATTGGGTGCTGCTGACGTGAATGGGTCTGTTTCGGTAAATTCATCCGACGCCTTAACGACCAACCGCCGTTTTAGCGGTGGTATAAGTTCGTTTAGTGTTGGTAATTGGTTTACGGATCGTCCCTCGGTGACCATTAGCGGTGCTAATGCAAACCAGGACTTCAAGATGTTGGCCTATGCGGATGTCAACGGCTCCTATGTGCCCTCCACGTCGGCTCGTCTTAAATCGGGCTTATCCTTGGTTGAGAGTATCAACGAGGTCACGGTTCGGGATGGTTTGATTCGTTTGGCATTACGTGCGGAACGTGCCATGGAATTGGGGGCTTTGTCCTTGGAATTGCCATTGCCTGCCGGTCTGGAAGTGGTGGGCATGGAGTCGGGTTCAGCCCAAGGTCATAGCAGTTGGGGTCGTCGTGACGGCATGTGGTGTTACGGGTGGTTTGCCGAAGCAGGAAAATTGGTTGAGGAGAACGAAGTTTTGGTGACCGTGATTCTGAAGGCGGCAGATATGGATATGTTAATATCCACGAATTGGAGCGGCCTAAACCTGGGTTCGCTTAGTGAGATGGTGAATCCTTGGGGCGAAGTCATCCCGGGCAATCTTCGGGTTGATCAAGTCAAGAAAGCAAGCCCTTCGGTTCTTGTATTCCCCAACCCTGCCCAGGGGCTTGTTCAGTGGACCTGGTCTGCTGCTCAAGGAACTCCTTCTCGCCTTGTGCTACGTGACATGACGGGTCGTGTTGTCGCGACCATGATTCCTGCGATGGGAAGTCGCCAAACCACCATGGATTTGGGTCAGGTGCCTGCCGGAACGTATACAGCCGAGTGCATTTGGATTGGTTCCAATGGTATGAATTCAAGCGAGCGTACCACCCTGGTGGTCCGTCCTTAATTCCAGCAAAAGAAATTAGGCAAGGGCGTCTCGCAAGAGGCGCCCTTTCTTTTTGGGGGTTTCTTAGAGCCTGCGGCTCAGTTGCGGAAGGATAGCTTCTTTCCAATCGCTAAAATCACCATCCAAAATATGTTGCCTGGCCGTACGGGTTAGTTCCAAATAAAAATGTAAGTTATGCAGCGTTGCGAGGCGGGGCCCTAACATTTCATGACATAGAAAGAGGTGGGCCAAATAGGCTTTGGAATAATTTTGGTCTATACCCAGTGGGCTGTTGGGATCCAAGGGGCTCAAATCGCTACGCCATTTGCGGTTGCGTAGATTAATGATCCCGTTCCAGGTAAAAAGCATGCCATTGCGTGCGTTGCGGGATGGCATCACGCAATCA
>JBJTSS010000077.1:0-1643 GCA_046079785.1 Bacteroidota bacterium | reverse complement strand
CATCCTAGTTCCGGGCCTTATGTGGATTTGACCCTCTATTTTCGACCTTCGCTAACCACCATAGCGCCTCCTATCGATAGCCATCAAGGCAACGGGTCACCCCAGGAAGGGATTCGGGTAGAAATATTGGTGTACCATAGCGATGGTATTCGAGCCTACGACAAGTATATCCTCCGAAAAATCGCTGTTACCGATCAGGATTCCACCGGGGGGATTTCCGGTGGTGACTGGGCGGATATACGCCGGTTTTACCTGCCGCCTGGTCGTTACGGTTTGGAGGTCAAGGCGATTAACCTTCAGGATACGCTGGACCGAGCGGTCATCTCCAAGGAATTGCGAATCGATTCCCAACGGGTAGGTGCGACCCTAAGTATGCCGGTCCTCTTGCATCGTTGGAATCGTTCTACCGAAAACACGCGTTGGGTGAGGAATGGTTATTTTTTGATGAACCGTCCCGATTTGCCGTACCGTACTTCCAAGGACACGTTGGCCTTCTATACCGAAGTTCATACCGATTCGGTTAGCCCAGGCCGTTTCCTGCTGCAATATGCCCTTCAAGACCAGGAGGGGCGTGTTGTGGGTTCTCGGCAGGCCTATTGGAGAATACCCACCAACAAATCGGACCATGCTTTGTTAGGGACCTGGCCTTTGGTTGATTTAGAACCCGGTCAATACCGATTGGTGATGGAACTCAAGGACAGTACCAACACCATCGTTGACCAAAAAAGCATCCCGTTGGTTCGTTGGGGCCAAGATGTCGGGGTGCAAGGTCGTTTGTTTTCGGGGATTTCGTCGGATCAATCGGCGGCTCGCGATTCCCTCTTGGCCTGGGAAGCATGGTTGAGTGGATTGGACACGAATGCGTTGGGACGACAGGTTTTGTCGCTGAGACCGTTGTGCGACCCCAGGCAAAGGGCTACGGTGGACCGCTTGTCCCAAAGTCAACCTCGAGAACCCCAAGCCATGCGAAATTTCGTTAGCTTTTTTTGGAAAAATCTAGCTGGTGAGGGAGAAGCCGTTTCCCGTTGGTGGGCTTACCAAGAAGAGGTAGACAAAACCCTTGCGCTGTTTTCGTCCCGAATAACACCGGGTTACGAAACCGAAAGGGGTCGCGTTTACCTGCAATACGGCCCGCCCAATTCCAGAACGGTGGTGGATAACGAACCTTCGGCGTATCCCTACGAAGTCTGGTGGTATTACCAAATCAAAGGCCAACGAAACGTTCGTTTTATTTTTTACAACCCGGACATGGTCACCAACGACTACGTCTTGTTACACTCCGAGGCTTTTGGCGAAAATTCTGACCCGCAATGGCGCCTGCAATTGTTTAGCCGTACTACCCCATTCCAGAATCTTGACAATGCCATGAATCGAGGGCATTTTGGGTCGCATTTGGATGACCATCTCCGAAATCAATAGTTGATGCGCCGTTTGCTGGCCTTTTTTTTGAGGTACAAAGTCGCCTACCGAAGAAAGGTGGTTCGCTCCAATTTGCAAAGGGTTTTCCCGAACCAAAGCCCATCCCAACGTAACAAAATCGAAGGGGATTTTTATCGATACTTGGGGGGATTAATTTGGGATTTGTTAAGAAGTTTAGGTTGGTCCAATCAACGCCTCAAAGGCCCCATTGAATTGGTAAACCC
>JBJTSS010000076.1:0-4029 GCA_046079785.1 Bacteroidota bacterium | reverse complement strand
TGGGGGGGTGATTTGTGGGTTTGGGTGATTTATTTCTAAAAGGATGCCAAAAATACATTAAAGGCCCGTAGCCTCAGCAGTTTTGGGGGATGCTTGGAGCCGTTTACCCTCAACGCCACTTGGTGGACATTGTTTTGGGAGGATCGGCCCAACCCTGTCCGGGCTGTGGGGGGGATCCCCCGAATGCGGGGCATGTGTATTGCTTGGGCTGTAGCGTGGAATTGCGGGTGATGGACCGGGCAGATTTCTTGGTCTTGGAGCGTGAATTGTCTTGGCGTCTGCCCATAATCCAGGTCCATGCTTTGTGGTGGGCGGAGGCGGGTAGCAGGGCGGAGGCCCTGTACAAGGCCCTCAAGTTTGGGGGAAGGCGGACCCTGGGCCCCGCCCTGGGCCTGGCCATGGCCAGGCACCGGGAGCGAATGGCGCCGTGGCCCGATGGCCTGGTCCCCGTTCCCACCACCCTTCAACGCACCTGGAGCCGGGGTTACAACCAAGCCCGTTTGCTGGCCGAGGGCATGGCCGCCCATGCATCGCTCCCGGTCTACCCGCACCTCCTCCAACGACAAGAAGGCGGGCTTAATCTGGCTCGTTTGGACAAAAACCAACGCTTCGTTCAAGCCCAACGGGATTTTGCCAACGCCAGAACCTTGGACAACCTCCTTTATACGGAACCGTGCCAGGATTTGAGGGGAATGCATCTCCTCCTGGTGGACGATGTAATGACCAGCGGCGCAACGCTCGAACAATGTGGAACCCTGTTGATTCAACGTGGAGCCCGCCTTTCGGTGATGGTCTTGGCCAGGCGTCGAAATCCAATCTAAAACGAGCCAGGCCCCCAAACCCCAGGCCCCCAAACCCCTCGCTACGGCATGGGCAGGCTGTCCAGGTACTGCTCCATGGCGTTACCCCTAGAACCTTTGATCAAAATGGCTGAAGGCGGCCAGCGGCTAGCCTTCAAAAAATCATGCAACCCTTGGGGATTTTCAAAAAAATGAAATCCCGGAAATTCTGAACGAAGATTCCAAAAGGAAGGCCCAACCAAACAACAGACTCCCCAAGGGTCCCGCAACAAATTTTCCAAAAGAAAACGATGCTCGTAGTCGGTATGCTCCCCCAATTCTAGCATTTCGCCGAGCAGCACAGCTTTGTGCGGATGTTCCAGACGTCCAAAATGTTCAATGGCAACCCGCATGCTATCCGGATTGGCATTGTAAGCATCCAAAACCACGCCATGGCCCCGGTGTTCAAGCCACTGGGAACGGTTGTTCCGCGGTTCCCATCGGGTTAAGGCTTCCGAAATCTTGGTGTACGGTACCGACAAATACCGCCCAATGGCTGCCGCAGCAAGGACATGCGGAAAATTATAATCACCGTAAATTTTACTCTCCAAAACCGGGGCATCCACCAGGGATTTGGAGTTAAAGTCCCAACGAAAACGGAGGTAGGGGAAAGAGGAATCCAAACGCCCAACACAATCCGAATCAGGATGAACACCGTAGGTAATGGGGGGATGGAGCCCTTGAATCCCTCGCATGATTAATTCCTGGTCCCGGTGTGCAAATGCCTGGCCACCATGATCATGAAGCCAACGGTACAGCGCTGTTTCCTCCTGCAGGATGGCTTCCAAGCTACCCAAACCCTCCAAGTGCTCCTTACCAATGCTGGTAACAACACCCAAATCCGGTTCAGCCATCGCACAAAGCATGGCCACCTCCCCGGGATGATTGGTTCCGATTTCGATAACCCCAAAGCGAGTACCCTCTCGTATGCCCAACAAACTCAGAGCAACGCCCAAATGATTGTTATAATTGCCGGGTGTGGCATGGCAAACATAATGTTGCGACAACACCGCATAAATTAATTCTTTGCACGTTGTTTTTCCATTCGATCCAGCCACGCCAATAATTTGCAGACCGGGAACAGAATGCCGGTGATGCCTTGCCAAGCATTGCAAGGCGGCGAGGCTGTTCTTGACGCAAAAGATCCTTTCCTTAAATTCCCCCTCCAATCCTTCCGGGATTTCTTCGGCGATCACCATAGCGGCTCCGGATTTCAAGGCTTGAATCACAAAGCCATGCCCGTCAAAGCGATCTCCTCGCAATGCCACAAAACAATCCCCGCTTTGGAGCTTCCGGCTATCGGTGCAAATCCGTAGGCCATGTTGAAGGAGTTGCGGGTACAAGATTTCCAAACGGCCTTCATCAAGTCCGGCCTCATGGAGGGTAGGCATGGCATTCATTCCTGGTCTTTGCGGGCTAATTTCGCTACGAAGGTACCCGAATATGAAGATTTCTTCGTTTGATTTTTACAGGCCATTGGAATTAAAGAAAACCAAGTGGCATTAAAGAAAACCATGTACGGAAACATCAGGCCCCTAAACGTCGTAGCGACGTTGCTTCTGTGGTTGCGGCTCACTGGTATCGCAGGGTTCCTTGGTATCGCAGGGTGTTCCTCTACAGCAACAGCCCAAACCATCGCTCCTATTCAGTTCAGGCCCCAGACCGTGGGCCCTGCGGTTCGCGTTGGTAACCGACTTTTGGCTCATCCCTGGGTTGGGGGCATGGCATGTCCGCAGTTTCATTCCTTGGACTTGGATGGGGATGGCATCGAAGAACGCTTGGTCTTTGAACGTGTTGATCAAAGCCTGATGATTTACCAAAGGTCCGGTACCGGTCCAACGTACACCTGGTGGCCCGCCCCACGTTTTTTGCCGTGGTTTCCTCGCTTGGATTCTTGGGTCGAATTGGGGGATTTTGATGGCGATGGGCACAAAGACCTGTTCACCTCCAACAACGGTTCGGTAACGGTTTACCGCAACAACGGTACGGGCCAGTTCCCTCGCTTCAGCCTAAGGGTAGCTTCATTGCAGGCGATGATGCAGTTTGGATTCCGATCAGCCATCTACGTCAACAGCATAGACCGTCCGGGTTTGGCGGATTTGGACGGGGACGGGGATTTAGATTTTTTGGCCTTTGATTTTTTTGAAATCGGCAAAATCAACTATTTCCGAAATTATTCCAGGGAGCGTTTTGGCCATTCGGATTCCTTGGATTTTGTCCAAGAATCGTTGTGTTGGGGACGCCTGGTCGAAAATCAATTCAGCTCCCAGGTTCTCTTGGGCTTGGATACCTTTTGCCAGTTGCCAGCGCCCCTACCTTGGCCTTTGACCCGACGGCCCATGCATTTGGGTTCAACGATCAACCTGGTTAATCCCAACCGGGATTCGTTGCCTGATTTGTTGCTGGGGGATGTCGAGGGCACTTACCTCACGTTTTTGCGCAATGGGGGTACTCGAAACCTCGCTCGAATGGTCTCCCAAACCACTACCCCTGCTTTTTGGGATACCTCGGTCAGTATGGCCAAGTTTCCTGCTGCTTACCTATTGCCGGCCTCTGGCCTGGTGGGGGACCCGGTCCAAGATATGGTGGTGGCCCCCAACGAATTTTACGGGTCCAACCTGCGTCAACACGTCTGGCATTATCGGAATTACGGTGGAGCCGCTCCTAGTTCGGTGGATTCCTTTCGATTGAGCAGTCGCTCCTTCATGCTCGATGACATGATTCATCATCACCTCAAAGCGGCACCGGTTTTGGCGGATCTTAACGGGGACGGACTGGTTGACCTTTTGGTGGCCTACCAAAATTCTTCCCTTAAGCCCTGCCTTGCGTTGTACCTGAACACCGGAACTCCGACCCAACCCCTTTTGGAATTGAACGATTCGCTGTTTTTGCGTTTGGATACCCTTCCCATTTGGAATCCCCGACCGGCAGCTGGCGATTTGGACGGGGATGGACGCATTGATTTGTTGATCGGGCACAGCGACAGCACCCTGCTCTATTACCGAAACCTAGGGGGAACACCGGGGATTACCCCTGCATTTCAGAGGATTAGCACCGATTATCAGGGACTGCGCAGCGGGACGGAACTTTCTCCGGAGTTGGGGGACTTGAACGGGGATGGTAAGGATGAACTGGTGGTGGGCATGCGTAATGGTCAATTGGCTTGTTTTGTGAATCAGGGGACCTTGAC
>JBJTSS010000075.1:0-3276 GCA_046079785.1 Bacteroidota bacterium | reverse complement strand
GGTGGGGATCCCAGAGAAGGAACCCCGGTAAGGCCTCCAGTGGTCGGGTAACAAACCCGGTTTGCCCGCGATTCCATAAATCGAATCCAAAATCGAAGTCTGCCAAACCGAAGCGTAAGATTTGTTCCAAATATCCAGGGTATGAAAAGTTGCTTTCATCCTTTTGGCTGTGGCCACCGCATCGTAAGAATCCCCGGCATCCTCGTTGGTCGCGTAGGCTCGGATAAACCAATCGTCCTCTTTGCGCAATTCCAAACGGTTCTGGAAGAAGAGGATGTTCTTGAGCCTGAAGCGGTTCTCCCCTTGGTACACGGTGGTTCCCGTTCCAAAATTGGAGGAAGCAATGAACTCCACTTTGGGCTTGAGCATGTAATGAAAAGCCGTGTTCAACTTGAGGTTGTTGATATCGTAATCCACCAAATCCGCTTCCCGGTAACCCGAAGGATAAAAGATCCCCAAGCCCGGCAATTGCAAAGCTTCGCCCCGCGAATCGTTGAAGCGTCCCTCGTCTTCATCCCCATACACGTTCACTGCATCGTAACCACCGGGAGCCCCTTTGGGGTTTTGGGAAGCCGTGGAAGGCCCGTAATTCTCCGCCCGCCAATCGTTGGCCTTGAGGTAAAACATGTTCAATTTCCAACCCATTTTATCGTTGCCGTTGCGGTCCTTGTTGGCCCAAGCGTAGCGGAACGCCGTTTCGGTCAGCGCCCTTTCGCCCACCTTGATGCTGGCGTTGATGCCCTGATGCTGAAAAGGCGAACGCGTGCTCATGTTAATCACGCCGTTGAAGGCATTTGGACCAAAAAACGCCGACGAAGCCCCCACCACCAGGTCCACTTTTTGGATATCCAATTCCGAAACCCCCAGGAAATTCCCCAGCGAAAAATTCAAACCGGGCGCCTGGTTATCCACCCCGTCAATCAATTGCAACGAACGAACCGGGGAGGTTGAATTAAAACCGCGCGTATTGATAATCACAAAACCCAGCGAAGCAGTCGTCAAATCCACCCCCTTCATCGTGCCCAGGCCTTGGTAGAAAGAAGGCGAAGGCGTTTCCTTGACCGCGAGGATATCCATCGCCTCCACGGTCAGGGCCGATTCCTTCTGTTTCTCCGAAATGCGGGAATCCACAATCTCCACCCCCTGAAGGTCCAAGGCGCTTTCTTCGAGCTTGATTATCAAAGATTTTCCTCCGGCTACCCCGTTGATATTGGCCGTGTTATAACCAATGTACGAGATCACCAGCGGGTAGGTTTGACCGCTGACCAGGTTCCCCTCGATGCTGAACTTCCCGTTGAGGTCCGTTGTTGCACCCTGTGTTGTGCCCCGGATCACCACCGAAGCCCCCACCAGGGGTTGACCACTGCGGGCGTCCCGGATTTCGCCCCGTAACAGCGCGCTACCGCCGCCTTGGGTGTTATCGACCTTGCTCTGGGCCCAGGCGGGATTGCCCAAAACCGCGTAAAACAAGCCCAAAACCGCGAGGACAAGGGACCATGTTCGCCAAAAACCAAAATTTGAAGTACCGTTCGGTTGCATAGGGTAGGGTTTCAAAAAGCTACCAATATTAATTCCAAAAAACCAAAAATGGGCTTTACTTTCGTGAGTGCGCAGTCGTTTGCTTTTGATGTTGGCCACCATCCTGTGGTGCTGGGCCCTGTACCACCCTTGGCCGGGCCTGCCCCCGGTGCATCGATTTTTTCACTGGGCCTCCTCACCGCTGCGGATTAACGGGGATGAACCCCAACACCGCGAAATCGAAGGCGCCTACGGCGATGTCCGTATCGGGCTGGACAGCCTGGGCGTTCCCCATGTTTTTGGGCCCAGCGCCGAGGCGGTCGCCTACGGTGTCGGCTGGATGCATGCCCGCGATCGCCTCTTTCAGATGGAATTGATGACCCGGGTTGTTTTGGGTCGCCTCAGCGAAGTGGTGGGCCCGGTCGCCCTCGAAAGTGATTTGTTTTGGCGCAAATTTGAATTTCACCGCAAAGGGCCGGCATGGTGGGACCGTTATGCCCAGGAAGAGCCCGCCATGGCCACCGAAATTTCGGCCTATACCCGCGGTGTCAACGACTATATCGCCTCCATGGGGCCCGGTGATTTGCCCTTGGAATTTCATTTGTTGGGCTTGGACCCCAGGCCGTGGCGAGAAGAAAACCTCTTCTACCTGCTGCGTTATATGTCCCACATCCTCAGCTACAACGAAGACGATCTCAAAGCCACCGAAATGCGCTTCTCTTTGGGCGACTCGTGTTATAACTTTTGGTACCCAACCCGCATTGATGCCAACCTAAGGCACCCCATCTACCCCGAATTTTCCCTAAGCAACGAAGCCTACCAACGCCTCGTGCAGGTCCCGGGCTTGAACTCCGAAACCTTGGTTGAAGGAAGCACCCGTGTTTTTGACCATCAAAGGCCCGCCCCCCTCAGTCCCGTCTCCGCCGTAACGCGCACCATCCACCGTTACCCCAAAGCCAAGGTCAAAACCCCGGACGATTACGGCTTGGGTTCCAATAACTGGGCTGTCTCTGGTCGCAAAACCCGCAACGGCCGCAATTACCTCTGCAACGACACCCACCTCAAACTGGCCTTTCCCTCCACTTGGTACGAAATCCACAAGGAAGTCCCCAATTCGGCCCCCGACAAGGACGACGGCACCTGGAGCAGGGGCTTTGGGGTCGCCGGATCTCCCTTTGTGATCAGCGGTTTTAACCGTCATGTGGCCTGGGGTATGACCAACGCAACTTGGGATCTGACCGACTTTTACCTATTGGAAACCGACGGCAAGGGAAACTACCTCTTGGACGGAGTTTGGGAGCCTTTGGACTCCTTTGAAGTGCGGGTCAAGGTGCGTGGTCAAGACGAACCGGTCCTCAAAAAGTACTACCGCACCTGGTTTGGACCGGCCGATACCGCTTCCGGGAATTTGTTGGCCCTGCGCTGGATAGGCGAACAAGCCGGCAACGAAGGCGCGGCCTTTCATTACTTGGAACGATCCCGCACGCTGCAGGATGCTTTTGGGGCCCTCAAGCATTTTCGACAGCCCCCCCAAAACATTGTGTTGGCGGACCAGGATGGTCAAATCGGCATGATGACGGCCGGGGCCGCCTTGATTCACCCCAATCCCCAACGCGGTATCCGCATGGGCAGGCAACGAAGCGCCCGCATTCCGTTCACGGATATGCACAACTATTACCGACTTCTCAATCCGGCCAGCGGCTATGTGGCCAGCGCCAACCAAGAACAAGTTGATCACCCGCTGGCTGAGCATATTAG
>JBJTSS010000074.1:0-4235 GCA_046079785.1 Bacteroidota bacterium | reverse complement strand
CCCACGCCTTGTTCGAAAACGAATTGTGACAAGCATCGTGCATCACTCCCATTCCAATCCCGGCCAAGGCGATTCCCAGCCAAGCAAAGACCAGCATGGCGGCCCACCAAGGCATGGGCACCATCACCAAAACGGCCAAGGGACCGAGGTACGCAGCAATCCAAAAAAGACCTTTGCCCACCATACGCATTCCACCGTTGGAGGAGATTCCTTTTTGGTCAAAATAATCCTTGACCCGATTCTTGAGGGATTGATGAAAGGTGAATTGTTGCGCGTTGGCAAATCGAATTGGTTGGCTCATGTCACCAAAGGTACATCCGGCTTAGGGATGCGCCAAAACCGCCGAACTGTAGGCCGGAATTTGGATTTGGTAACGCCCCTTGCCTATATGCACCGCTTGGCCCTTGCCGGCCAGCAAAGCCAATTCAAAACGCATGCGCAGCCGGTCTTTTACCGAAGCTGGCAAAGGCAGGTTATGGCCCTGATTGGGACTCCCTGGAGCACCCAATCTTTGTTCCAGGGTTTCGTTAAGATCAATCTCGGTGACCAAGGGTTTGGAAGAACGGTTCCAAACCACCCATACATCCTCGTTCAAATAGCGACGACTCATCACCAAAGCATCCGGGCGTTCCCATAGAAAATGCGTTGTTCCGTACTGCAGGGCCATGCTCCGGGAACGAACCTGCATGAGGTTTCGGCAATGGTCCATGGTTTCCTGCTGCGCGCTGTTCCATCCTCCAAAACGCATCATGCGCCGATTATCCGGATCCCCTGCTCCCATCATGCCCCATTCATCCCCGTAATACAGGACCGGTACACCGGGAATGGTGGCGATCAGGGTATGCAACAAGCGAAGCCGGTAAAAACCGAGGGTATCCACCCCCTCCACCTGCCGATTCCAACCGGCCGCTATGGGATCTTCGTCCATGCGCAATGCTCCGGAAGCATACGCCATAAAACGAGGCATATCGTGGTTCCCCGATATGTTACCCATGCTGTGTTGATGTCCGTAATACAAGAACGATTCTTCGAGGGTTTGGCGTATCAAACCCAAATCCCCCGCATCGGATGCCAAGGCTGAACGGGCATCAAAATAAAAATTAAAATCAAATTGCGCATCAATCATCCCACTCCCCACATAAGAACCGATGAGTTGACGGCTACCAAAGGTCTCCCCAATTTGATAAATCGAACGCCCCTGCTGGCCTACAATTCGCTCCTTGATTTTGCGGGTTAAGGTTCGCCAAAAAACTTCCGGAATATGCTTGGTTGCATCGTGACGAAAACCATCCAACGGGAATTTTTCTAACCAATACAAGGCCGAATCGCTCATGGTTTGGTAAACTTCGGGCCTTTCGAGATCGAGACTGGGCATGAACGTATCAAACCAGGTGGTCAAGCGATGTTCATCCCAAATGCGAATGTTCTTGCGTCCATCGGGCAAATCCAGGGTCGTGATCCAATCCGGATGTTGAACCAAAAGCGGATGTTCCTGATGGACGTGGTTGGCCACATAATCCAACAAAACATTGATACCGTGGGCGTGAGCTGTATCAATCAAGCGCCTCAACAGCGCCTCGTCCCCAAAACGACGATCCACCCGGCTCGAAGAAATGGGCCAATAACCATGGTAGCCGGAATACATACGGTTGGGCTTGGGCCATTCCCGGTAGGGTCCTTCGGGGTTTTGGACAATCGGGGAAATCCATAAGCTATTGATCCCCATCCGGTCAAAGTAACCCTCCTGTATTTTGTTAAGAACTCCCTGGAGATCCCCGCCCATGTAATTGGCTTTGGGATGAACCTCCGGATGCTGGACCGGTCGGTCGTTGGTTGAATCCCCGTTCGCAAAGCGATCCACAAACACAAAATACATCCGCTGGGCTTCGGCATCGTGCCGGTTGAGTTGCGAAGGGCGACGCACCAATTGACCCTTGCTTAAAGGCAACAACAAATCATTTCCGGGCCCCGAAGGACCGTAGGTATAAATGCGCAAATGGGATCGGGTACGGCCAAGGGCCTCATCGGGTACTTTCAAGGTCCATTCCGTTGCGGGCGCTATCCCGGAACTTGGATCCGCTTCCAGGCGGGCCAAACAACGGTTCTCCCAAAAAACCAAAGCCCCGCCTGGCTTGTAGGCCCAGGCGAAGCGCAACATCCCCTCCCTCTCCTCCAGCACATCGAGAGCAGGCGCCGGCCCGCCCCCCGGCATTATCCGTAACAACGAATTAACTCCGCCAATTCCATTGTCTCTGCGATGGGGGTTGGTCGGGTCCAGCATCCATTGGCCATTGACCACCAGTTGGTAGGGGTACGATCCGGCATTCAGGCGCCAAACCAAACGCCATTCCCCGTGCAGGCTATCCCAACGCATGGGATGACTGCGGGCATTCCATCCGTTAAAATCCCCAACCACCGAGACCGAATCCACTTTTTGGCCCTTGAGCGGTTGATAACGAAAAACCGCCTCCGTATGCAATGGCGCTTTGACCGGCAAATCCAAAACCTCCCCGTTGTTCAGGTCCAAACCCAACAACCAAACCGCAGGCCGCAACGTCGATGGGGCAGCGGTGGCCGAAGAACCCTTGTCCGCTTGGGGGTAGAGGTTCAAACTACGACCATCCGGGCTGAGGGACCAGGCCCAACCACCCAACAAGCGCACATCACGAAGGACCCCGGAGGTTTTGCGCAGGTAATCCTCCAAATTCACCACCGTGGTATCGCCCGCACTCCAACCTTGGAGGTTAACCGGTGAAGGCCGACCGGGTAACAACAACGATTGGGCGGTTGAAGACTTGGATTGCTGGGCTTGAACCGTGCCCAAGCCCCAAGCGGCCAAGCCCCACCCCCAAGCGGCCAGCCCCACTCCCAAAAACCATACCATCGCCCGTTCAGCGGCCCGACGCAAACCGTCCGCCACCCGGTAAATCTCATCCGGGGCCCCGTTGTTTCGCTCGGTGGCCGCGGCGTGCCAAGCATCCAGGGCCTGAACCAAACGCTGCGGTCCGATGGCACGGCTCCATTCCAATGGCCCTTGGGGATAATTGGTTCCGTAACGCATGCCCAGGTCAATCGCATCCGCCGCGGCCACCCCTTCGTCCATCGTACGGTACGCTTCGTTCATGATGCACGCCAAAACCCGAGGCGTGACCATCCCCCCTCGGTCCGGGCAAAAAATCAGCTCCACCCCCAAGGCAGCGGCAACCGACTCCCAGGCCGACCTTTTGTCCGGCGTATGGTCCGGCGTATCGTGGGCAGGTACGATTTCCCAAACCAAGGATTCCAATGCATCCGGCCAAGCATTCCATGCGGCCCATTGCAAGGCAGAATGTTGACCCACCCCTTCCAAACCCCAATCCGCCGAAGCCTGAGCCCGTGTTGGCCCCACCAAATGCAAAAACACCAAACGCACCCCTAGTTTTTCCAAGGCCAAAAGCCTGTTGCCCTGGCCCCCTCGGTCCTCCCAATCCGTCACCAAAGCCACGTCGGGAACACCGTACGGAAAATCCTCCATCCCCTGCCAATCCTGCGATCCTTCCAACGTTTGGATCCGGTGTCCCGCAGCCTCCCAGGCGGTGGTGATTTTATGGGGCAAGGGGTTGCCCCAAACCAATAAATTCAACAAATGAGGAGCATGGGTCGCAGGGCTGGTCATAACAAAAAATTGGAGGTTGGGTTGATATCCTTATGGGTTGAAAATACGAAATCCCCAACGTCTTTTATTTTTGGGGCCATGCAGAGCCTCCATACCGACCTCGCCCCCAAGCCCATCGGGCCCTATTCCCAAGCCGTAGAACACGGGGGTACCCTCTACATCTCCGGTCAAATCGCTTTGGACCCCGAAACCGGGGAATTGGTCCAGGGAAGCCTTCAAGACGAAACCCACCGCGTCATGCGCAATCTACAGGCCATCCTGACCCACAGAGGTATCGGCTTTGAACGGGTCATCAAGACCTCCATCTTCTTGTCCAGCATGGATTTGTTCGGCCCGGTCAACGCCGTTTACGGGAGTTATTTCCAAGAACCCTACCCCGCCCGCGAAACCGTGGCCGTCCTGGGCCTACCCCGGGGTGTCAATGTCGAAATTTCGATGGTCGCCGCCCTCTAGCGGACCTTTGGTCGCCGCCCTCTAGCGGAGGTACACGGTAATGGCGCCGCCATTAGGCGCAATCACCACCTGCACCTGCTCCTGGATCATCGTTGCCAGGGACAACCCCACAAAATCGGCATGCACC
>JBJTSS010000073.1:0-8090 GCA_046079785.1 Bacteroidota bacterium | reverse complement strand
TTTGCGGTGGAGCCTTTGATGGTTTGGATAAAATCATCGCGCGGAGGGTGAACAAGCAGGCGATCGGATACCGGTCGGCCAGCGAGCTTTCCTCATCTGACCAGAGTAACTCGCTTCTTTCCCAGGTTAGTCCCGTGGATTTGCGCCATTACGGTCTTATCCCGGAGCTTTTGGGTCGTTTACCGGTTTTGGTCAATTTGGAACCTTTGGATAGCGATACCTTGATGGCCATCTTGACGCAGCCCAAGAATGCCTTGGTCCGGCAATACGAACACCAGTTTGCCTTGGAGGGCATGGCCTTGATCTTTACCCCCGATGCCCTTGAAGAGATGGTTTCTTGTGCTTTGGATTTGAAATTGGGTGCACGGGGTCTTCGTTCCATCATGGAAGCCACATTGGGGCAGGCCATGTTTGAATGGCCTGGTGCCGAAAATCGCCCGGAAACTTTGGTCGTGGACAAGGATTTTGTTCGGACACGCCTGCACTCCGCCGGAATGTTGGTTCGTAAAGCTTCTTAATTTATACTTTGGAATCATCGAAACCTGTGGGTTTGGTCTGTGCTACCAGCCGTCGAGACTCCACCTCGATGAAGGTTCTTCGTTGTTACGAACAAATTTTACAGCAAAGGCACGGTGTGCTTACCGAAGTCTTTGATTTAGCACAATTGCCAGCTGATTTTTTGACCGCCGTCTTGTACCAGTCATCGCGTTCATCGCATCCGCAGTGGCAGGTTTGGCAGCAAAAGCTGGATTATCTGGAGCACTTTGTTTTTGTTATTCCGGAGTACAACGGTTCATACCCAGGTATTCTCAAAGCCTTTGTGGATGCCATGGCCTATCCTCGGTCCTTGCAAGGCAAGAAAACTTCGATGGTTGGGCTATCGGATGGAACCCAAGGTGCGGCCCTTGCGATGGCTCATTTTGCAGATGTATTGAACTATGCCGGGGCTTTGACCCTGCCCCTTAGGCCTAGGCTTATTCAAATCAACCGTTACATGGAGGGCGAAAATCTGGTCCACGAACCCTACCAGCGTTTGTTGGAACAACACGCCGACGCCTTCATAGCCTTAGGGCGCCCTTTTTAATCCTGAAGGATAAACCGAGCGCGGGTGTTATGGTTTGAACCGTTGGCCTCAAAAAAATAAACCCCGGCCTCAAGGTTGTCCACCGACAATTCTCGAAGGCCTTCTCCGGTATCGTAGGTTTGGGTGTTCACCACTTTACCGCGATAGTCCCGAATGATTAAGGTCATACGCTGGGGCAGCAATCCGGACTCGGGGGCATCGGCTTGCCAGTGTAGTTTTTGATTTTTGGAAAGCAAGGTGGGGTAAAGGCGCCAATTGGACTCCAGCAAACCCGATACCGAGGCCCCAAAAGGGGTGGTGGTGCTAAAACTGCGAGTGGCGGATGTGGGTGCGCAGGTTGAAGCAGGATTCAAAGGCTTTACCGTAACCGAATAATTTCCGGTCGAACCCAAATCGGGTCCGGTGTATAGAAAACTGGTATCGTTGACCCAGCGTTCAAACATCAACGTGATGCCCCGAACAACCCGGACATAATACATGGTGGCGTTGGGTACGGAGGTCCAACGGAAAAAAACCCAATTGGCCGGTGAAGGAGCGGCGCCTACCGCGGGTTCCAATAGAGTCGTGGTCGTTCTCACCGTATCGTAAGCCGGCATGGGTGGAAGCAAGAGGTACGAACGAGGCCAGTTACCGCCGGTGCTACCGGTGAGGGTTAGGCGCATCACCGCAATTTGTTGGTTGGAAAAGCGGTTTTGGCAATTGTCAAAAGAATACGACATGAACAAGGTGGCATCGGGTCGAAAGGGGTCGCCGTTGATATCGTTGGCTTGGGGTGCAGCGCTATTGCAAGGCCAGCGATTGCCGATGAAGTCGGCGGGCGTATCGCAAAAGCGGTCCCCGGCATTGGCGCAGTTCGAAGGTTGCCGACCATTCGCGGTATCGTTGGGGTTGCGGGTTACTCGCTCTGCGAATACGCCTTGGGGCTGAGGACTGGTGCCCTCAAAGGGATGGGGCAAAGCGAGGTAATGCCCCATTTCATGGGCGAGGGTCGTGTTGCCCGGCTGAGAACAAGAAACACTCATCATCAACCCCCCTTGGCGTAGGGTGGTGCCGGCTCCCGATCCCGGAAAAGTAGCATATCCGCAAAGCCCCATGGCCGATAAGTCAACGTAATGGACATTGACAGCTCGGGATACATTGTAGGTGTTCATTTGGGTATTTCCCTGCCCCCAACCGGTATGGTAGAACAAATTCCCATCGTAGATATAATTGGGTTGATCCTTGAGGTAGAAGTGGATACCGCTGGACCGGTATTTTTGGTTAAGTTCGCAGAGGGTTGTCAACAGGGCCGGAACCTGCATGTAATTGTTGTTACCTGTTGCCCGAACGATATGGGCTTTGAAGGGAATATTGATGCGGGTAACAATTCCTGAATCCCGTTCGGCCTGATAGGTCTGGGCCAAAGCCTCCAAATAAGCAAAATGGGAAGAATCCGGAGAGGCTGTACCGCACAAACCTTGGGCAGGCATTTGGGCTCCAACCTTCCCGCTGGTCAACAGACCCAATACAAGGAGGAACCATGAAACAACCAGGAAGAGTGAACGCATTGTCGATTGGTTTGTGGGTTTTAGGGGAGGCGTAGTAGTTTGACCGTCATTCGTTGTTTGTTTTGGCTGCACTCCAAGCGATACGAACCGGTCGGTAAATCACCGGGTAGGTACAACAAAACGCCGGAATCATCGGGCAATAGGTCGCCAACACCAACCAGTCGACCCAATTGGTCGGTCAGTTTCCAGGACAAGGGTAACCCTGGCTGAATATTCGTGAGGGTTAATGGTTCACCTCCTTGGAATAGGGTAGGGTAAACCCTCGCTTGCCAGGTCGTTGAATTCTCGTTAATGCCAGCAAAGACGTAGGTGGATGTGCTAAAGGAATCTCTGGGCGAAAAAGCAGAACATAAGTCGCCGCCATTCAAACCGCGGACCACCCAGCTGTATTGCCGAACACCGCGTAGGCGGTTCCCCAAGGCATGATAAAAGGTATCCGGTACCAACGTGTCAAAAACATTCACATTGAACTGAAAAACCCGAAGTTGGTAAAGGCTTGCCCCCGCTTGTGGGTGCCAACGAAACATGGCGTTGTTCGGGACGACGGTATCCGTGATTTGAGGGAAAATCTTGGTTGGCGTGCCCACAAGGGCACCAAAAACGGGGGGCGGGGTTAAGGTTAGGTAGCCCCGAGGAGCGGTTGGACTATTGACTGTTGCACGCATCGCGGCCATTTGCTGGGGGCTAAACCGCGACATGCAATTATCGTTGGAATAACTCATGTAATACGAAGAATCCGGTCTGAAGAGGTCGCCGTTCAAGTCCAGTTGGACCCTCCACGAAGGGCAGGCCCACCGACTGGCGATGAAGTCCGATGGGGTATCGCAGAATCGATCACCGGCGTTAAAACAATTGGCCGATAATCGAGGGGCAACTTCGTTAAAATTCCGGGTTACTCGTTCAGCGATGGGATCCACAGGATTGGAAGAGGTTTCGTCAAAGGTGTGAGGTAGGTTCAGGTAATGACCCAACTCGTGGGCCAAGGTTGTACCCTGGGGTTGGGAACAACCAAAGGACATCACCACCGCGCCATCGTTTTGAAAACCACCAGGACCGGTCAAAGGATAAAACGCAAAACCGCACAGACTCATACCGGACAAATCCGTATAGTAAATATTGATGGTTCTGGGAACGTTGTTTTGGTCGATCATCGTCATCAACGGTTGATACGATGTCGCTCCGTAATACGTTGTGTTATCAAGAAATTTGACCCGCTCGGTCAGGTAAAAAGAAATTCTGGCGGGCACAAAACGCTCATTGAGGTTGCAAATTGTAGCAAAGACCGCCGATTCGGTCATTCCTCCAAACCCAGAACTGCTGCGCACAATGTGTGCGGTTACCGGTAAACGGATCCATACGGTATCCTCGGTCTGGGCACCGTACGACGAAGCCAGACTTTCCAAGTAGCGTAGGGTAGAGGCGGGGGCTGGTCCGGTTCCACAATCTCCGTTGCTTTGGGCAATCCCTTGGGTAGCCCCAAGGACCCACGCCATCAACAGGATACCTGCTGCGCGTTGTAACCTTGTCCTAGATGGTAAAAGGGGCAGCTTAGCTATCATGATTTCAAATAAAGGGCGATGGAAGGTGGTGAATATCGAAAGGTTTGAAGGTCAAGAGGTATGAACGTAGGACGTGATTAACGAAGGGACCAGCGGCCTAGACGGATACCTCCAAGCGTGTTGTTTAGGCGAATGGTGTAGAGACCGGGCACTAAACCAGTATTCGGCAGCGAAACGCGATGCGTTCCGTGGCTATCCAGGTTTTGGGCGTGCACCAATCGACCCTGCATATCAAAACACTCCAAGCGGGTGATTTGTTCTTTGGCGTAGGATTCTTCCAGCATTATCCACGCGCCTTCAGAACCCGCAGGGTTGGGAAACAAGGTGAAATCAGAGGTTGTTACCAAATCACGGGCTGAGGCCACCCCCACGGTCCTGAACTTCCAGTAATTACCTGTGGTGGATGCGGAGTAAGCACCGCAAGTCACTTTGTGGTTGATGGCCTTCACGGACCAATAGTAATCCACGTTGGGGTTCAAGGAAGACCCGGTGTATTGGTAGGCTGTATCGTAAACGATACGATCTTCGATCAACGTGGTAAAGGTGAATTGACGACTAATCCGAAGCAAATACATGGTTGCCCCTGGAACTCGGTTCCAACGGAACGTGAGGTTGGGGACGTTGTTAACGCTGTTGTTGAGGGGATGGACATGGGTCGGTTTGCTGTCTACAATCGTATCGTAGGGTGCAATGGGGGGGGAGAGTAAATACAAACGGGGTCCGGCTTGTCCTCCGGTAATGGTTACGGTAGCGCGCATTGCGGCTTTTTGTTGGACCGAAAACGAATCCTGGCAAGCATCATCCGCATAGCTCATGTAGTAACGGCCAACAGGGGTGAATAAATCGTTGTTGATATCCCGAACCGTTCCGTTGGAACCAGGGCAATTCCAGCGGTCTGGACGAAAATCAGCGGGCGTATCGCAGAAGCGGTCTCCGGCATTTGCACAATTAGCCGGTAGACGCGGAGCTACTTCGTTGGCCAAACGGGTTACACGTTCTGCCCCAGCCGCGGCCGGTGCATCGCTGGTGGTTTGAAAGGGGTGGGGAAGGCTAAGGAAATGCCCCATTTCATGGGCCCAGGTCGAATTGCCTGCGCCACTGCAACCGATACTTAGATAGATCGCTCCCTGCCTAAAGGTGGATTGTGGCTCACCTGTTCCGGGGAAATTTGCAAAACCACACAATTGCATGGCCGATAGGTTGCAGAAATAGACATTAATGACCCGTGACACATTGTGCAAATCGTTAATCGTCCCAGCCGTAGCAAAGCTGGGAAGGTTGTACCAAGCGGAACTGTTAATGTAATTGACATCACCCCGGAGAAAGAACTGAATACCGGTGTTACGATAATGGTTGTTGAGCTCGCAGAGATTGCGCGATAATTGCTCCAGGGTATAACGACCGGTACCGGCATCGGTGGCGATAAAATGGGCCTTGATGGGCAGAAAAACGGTGTTTTGGACTTGTTCGGTGGCCAATTCATTCAATACCCCGGATGCATGCAGTCCTTCGATCCATTGGAGGGTGGAGGCTGGGGCAGAACCCGTTCCGCAATACCCATCGCCGGTGGCCGTCTGGGCCAAAACGACTGGTTGAGCCAAACAAACGGGTAAACAAGCAAGGACCAAAAGGCGTGTCATTCGACGAATTGTGCGATGGCCAAGATGGGCGATAAGGGACATAGATTGGGGATTTATGGAGGGAGACAATTAGGTTTAGCTTAATCTACAAAAATACGGGTAAAAATAGGCAGAGTACTTGATTTTCATTAAAAAAACAGGGTTTTGCTTTAATTTTGGAGGCCATAAACCAACCCCTTTAACCCATGAAAATTACCGTTGTCGGAGCCGGAAACGTCGGAGCAACCTGTGCAGATGCCATTGCCCACCGTGAATTGGCCAACGAAGTCGTCCTTTTGGATATCAAAGAAAATTTTGCCGAAGGCAAAGCCCTGGATATTTGGCAGACCGCCCCGATACATCTCTACGATACCCGTACCGTAGGTTCCACGAATGATTATTCCAAAACAGCAGGCAGCCAAGTCGTGGTCATTACCTCGGGACTACCCCGCAGACCAGGCATGAGCCGGGATGATTTGATTTCGACCAATGCCGGTATTGTTCGCTCGGTTACCGAGCAAATCATGCACTATTCTCCGGAAGCCATCCTGGTGGTGGTTTCCAACCCCCTCGATGTGATGACCTATTGCGCCTATTTGGCGGCCGGGGTTGATTCTTCCCGGGTTTTTGGGATGGCCGGCATTCTGGACACCGCCCGTTACCGGGCCTTCCTGGCCGAAGCTTTGGATTGTTCACCCAAAGACATACAGGCCGTATTGATGGGGGGACACGGTGACACCATGGTTCCCTTGCCTCGTTACACCACCGTTGGAGGCATTCCGGTCACCGAACTTATCGAACCTGCGCGCTTGGAGGCCATCATTGATCGTACCAAAAAAGGCGGGGGAGAAATCGTCAATCTTTTGGGGACTTCGGCATGGTATGCACCGGGTGCTGCCGCCGCCCAAATGGTCGAAGCCATCGTTCGAGACCAAAAGCGTATTTTCCCTGTATGTGCTTGGTTAACAGGACAGTACGGTTTAAATAACCTGTACATGGGGGCTCCTGTAAAATTGGGTAAGAACGGTATCGAGTCCATTATCGAACTGCAATTAAACGAAACCGAAATGGCCCTGGTCAACGATTCTGCCGAGGCCGTTCGCGATGTCATGGCGGTTTTGGACGGTATGCGGGCTTCCTAAAACCATCCTAAACCCTTACGCTTGGATTCCCTCAGCCAGGTCCTCTTGGACCAGTTGCATCACCGGGGGGAATGGCCTTTGACCAGGCCTATTTTACTTGGCCTTAGCGGAGGCCGTGACTCCACCGCTTTGTGTCATGCGTTGTTAGGTGCCGGGATACGTCCGGTTTTGTACCATTGTTGTTATCAATTGCGGGGAGAGGAATCGTTAGCGGATGCTCGTTTTGTCCAAGACCTGGGCTCACGGTACGGCTTGGAAACCGTTGTGGATACCCTTCCAACGGATTGGGCCCATGAACAGGTGGCCCAGGGTCGGAATTTGCAGCAAGAAGCTCGACGATACCGGTACCGTCGCTTGGAGGAATTGCGTATGGAAACTTGGAAAAATGCCTTAATTACCACCGCCCATCATGCGGATGATCAGGCCGAAACCTTTTTGTTGGCCTTGTTCAAAGGACGGGGTGGATCACGGCTAGCCGGCTTGGTTGATGGCCCCGATATTTGGCGTCCCTGGCTCAGGATACCGGGTGACCGCATCGCAGCGTACGCCAAGGACCAAGGCTGGGACTACCGAACGGATCAAAGCAATGCAAGCGACGCCTACGATCGCAATTTTATTCGATTGCACCTGGCGCCACTCATCAACCGGAGGTTTCCGGGATGGGTGGAGGCCTTGGGTCGGGAGGCTGCGGATTGGGCCCGATTGGAACATGGCCTGAAGGAATGGATTGCCAAGCGCAACGAGGGGAACGCCGTTCATTCGGTGTCCCCTTACGGTACTTTTTTTTGGTTGGCGGAGCAAGAAAATCGTGAACCCCTCCAAGGCATTTTGGAGGATAGGTATTGGCTCTCGTTGGGAGCCAATCGCTCCCAAATGGAAGCATTGCGCGCTGCTTGGGATTTGAAGCCCGGCAAGAAACTGGCTTGCGGTAAAGGACAGGTTTATCGTTTTCGTAAGGCCTTGTGTTATTTTGAAAATGAACCCAGACCTTGGGAGTCCGTTTCGGTTTTGTCCGAGGAATCATCTTCGGATCCGTTGATTGTTAGTTCTTTGACCCGCGGTTGGCATCGTTTGACTTGGAAAATCACGGACGACAAGGCCGCCCAAGCGCAGCCATGGTCTTGGCAATCCGTTCATGG
>JBJTSS010000072.1:0-1164 GCA_046079785.1 Bacteroidota bacterium | reverse complement strand
AATTCGATGCGGTATGCTTCAACCGGATTTACGCAAGGCCGTCGCAGGAGCTGAGGTGGTTATTTTGGCGGTACCAGCTGCTTTCTTGCGGGATGCAATGCAGGGCCTCAATGAAAACGATCTGGCCGGAAAATGGGTTTTGTCCGCGGTCAAAGGCATGGTTCCCGGCGAAAATCTCCTCATTGGTCAATTTCTGCAAAAATATTTTCGGGTTAGTCCCCAACATTTTATGGTGATTACCGGACCATGCCCTGCCGAAGAAGTTGCTTCCGAAAAACTTTCATTTTTGACCTTGGCTGCGGAAGACTCCGAATTGGCTGCCCCGCTTTTGCCGCTTTTCCAAAACCGTTACCTCAAAATCAAAGCATCGGATGATCCATCGGGCAGTGAATACGCTTCGGTCATGAAGAACATTTACGCCATCGCTGGGGGCATTGCCCACGGTCTGGGTTACGGTGATAATTTCATGGCTGTTTTGATATCCAATGCCATCATCGAACTCAAGTCGTTTTTGAGGGCCGTTTACCCCAAACGCAGGGATATTAAGGGCTCCGCATATTTGGGAGATTTGTTGGTGACGGCCTATTCCCGCTTTTCGCGAAATCGGTATTTTGGGACCATGTTAGGGAAAGGTTATTCCGTACGCTCTGCGCAATTGGAAATGAATATGGTGGCGGAGGGTTATTATTCGGCCAAGGCCGTTTTTGAACTTAACAAATTGCATAAATGCCCTTTGCCCATTGCAACCATGGTGTACCGGGTGCTTTACGAAGGGGTTCCGGCCCGCACGGCCATGCAACAACTCCAATCCCAATTGCACGGATGATTCGTAAAAACATTGTTCTGTTTTGGGCTCTGTTATGGGGTTGGGGTATTGGAGCCCCTACAACCCATGCGCAGTGGCTTCCTGCTTTTGGACGGAGCCGGGTAGGCACGGCAGGCTTTCAGTTTTTGAAAATTCACCCCGATGCACGCTCCGCCGCCCTGAGTGGCAATGCCATTAATTTGGTCAACGAACCTTCGGTTATGTTTTGGAATCCTGCTGGATTAGTGCATGGAGAGGACCGAACCTGGTCGGTTCAAGCCAGTCATTTGTCGTATTGGTCCGGGATACGCATGCAATCTTTGGCGATGGCCAGGCGTTGGTCCGGGGGTGAAGTCTTG
>JBJTSS010000071.1:0-3360 GCA_046079785.1 Bacteroidota bacterium | reverse complement strand
CCCATGGAGATTCCCCGCATACCGGCGGCCTGGGTTCCTTTATTGCAAAAGTGCGGTGCCTTGGATGCTCTTCAGGTTCCGTTGTACCATCTTCGTCAAGCCTTGGATAGCCGCGAAACTGTCTATCCTCCGCCCACCAAGGTTTTTCGTGCCCTGGAAATTTTGCCCCCGGAAAGGGTACGCGTTGTGATCATGGGTCAAGATCCTTACCCCGGACATGGTCTGGCCACTGGATTAAGTTTTGCAGTACCCGACGGAGTCCCTTCTCCACCGTCCCTTGTCAATATTGCCAAAGCCTTGGCATGGGACCAAGAAGCCTGCAGACGGGAAGGGAGGGAAGAGGCCATGAAACATCCCATCGCCTGGATCAGGAAAACGTCCTCCTGGGATAGCCCCCTTCGCCTGGAGGATTGGGCCGATCAAGGAGTACTCCTTCTCAACGAAACCTTGACGGTCAGCCCGGGAAAGCCCGGATCGCACCGCGGTTGGGGTTGGGGGGATTGGACTTCCTGTTTGTTGGAAGGCCTGGTTCAACAAGGCCAACCGATGGTTTGGTTGTTATGGGGCAAAGAGGCCCAAAAACACCGCAACTCAAAGGTCCATTGCCTGGAATCCGTTCACCCTTCCCCTCTTTCGGCCTACAGAGGCTTTCTGCAGTGCCGGCATTTTTCGCAAGCCAATCAAGTTTTGAGTACTTATCTTTAGGCCATGACCCCAAAGCCATTCTGGACCTCCAAGAGGGTCTTGGAGCTGGAAGAATCCCAAACCCTGGCCATGGCCGCTCGAAGCAGGGCCTTGACCGAGCAAGGTATAGAAATAATTAACCTGAGCCTGGGGGAGCCGGATTTTGATACCCCTGAACACATCAAAAATGCTGCCTGCCAAGCGGTAGCCGATAATTTTTCCCATTACACCCCGGTTTCGGGTTACACAGATTTACGCCAAGCGGTCTGCCAAAAAATGGACCAAGAATTGGGTTGGAAGGTGGGTCCAGGCCAGGTGGTCTTCAGCACAGGTGCCAAGCAAAGCTTGATCA
Organism: Bacteroidota bacterium; assembly: GCA_046079785.1. Taxonomy (GTDB): domain Bacteria; phylum Bacteroidota; class Bacteroidia; order UBA7662; family UBA7662; genus SYHX01. The sequence continues at coordinate 2,324 of JBJTSS010000071.1, read as the reverse complement.
ATATCCTTTTGTCCGTTTTGAATCCCGGGGATGAGGTATTGTTACCGGCCCCCTATTGGGTTAGCTACGCAGGTATGATTCAGATGGCCGAGGCCAAAGCGGTTGTGGTGCAAGGGTCCCCCAGCAGAGGTTACAAAGTTCTTCCGGAACAATTAGCAGCTGCCATCACCCCCAAAACCAAAATGCTCTTGTTTTCCTCACCCTGCAATCCTAGCGGGGCGGCGTACAGCGCTCAAGAATTGGAGGCCTGGGCTCAGGTGCTCAGGGATCGACCGGAGATTCTGGTGGTTTCGGATGAAATCTATGAGCACATTCGCTTTGAGGGAGAGCATGCGAGCATTGTTCAACAGGCAGGAATGCAGGACCGAACCGTGGTGGTCAATGGAATGTCCAAAGGTTTTGCCATGACCGGTTGGAGATTGGGTTACGCCGTAGCCCCCCCAGAAATCGCCGAGGCCTGTGTTAAACTGCAGGGGCAATACACCTCAGCGACGTGTTCCATTGCCCAACGTGCGGCTTTGGCTGCTTTGAAAGGCCCCATGGAACCAACCTACACCATGCGTGATGCCTTCCGGAGGCGACGAGATGTGTTCCATCATGCCCTGGAAGGTCTGTACGGTTGGGAATGCCCCCTTCCCCAAGGTGCATTTTACCTATTTCCTCGGATTGCCGATTGGTTCTCCATCGTTTGGCGGGGCGAGCCCTTGGGCCATGCCGAACGAGTCACCGAATTTTTGTTGGAAGAAGCCAGGGTTGCCACCGTTGCCGGGGATGCTTTTGGCTGTCCCGATTGCTTGCGTTTGTCCACCGCCAGCTCCGAAGAGCAGCTTTTGGAAGCCGCTCGACGAATTCGATTGGCCATCGAAAGGCATCACCGTGCTGGTTGATTTACCCCTTTGGCCCTCGCTTCGGTTTCTGGTTGCCGGTGACCTCATGCTTGATACCTACGCGGTGGGGAAGGTCCATCGACAATCCCCCGAAGCACCCGTCGAAGTCCTGGAGCATGAGGAAGAGCTTAACCGTGTTGGCGGAGCTGGCAATGTCGCCCTCAATTTGGTCGGCTTAGGCCATGAAGTACGCCTGCTGAGTACCGTGGGTCGAGATGTTGAAGGGGATTTGCTCCGACAACTCCTGCTGCAAGCCCATGTTTCGGTTGATTTTTTGGGTGAATCCCCTTGGGGACCCACTACCCATAAAATTCGTTACCTGGATGGGAATCGGCATCTTCTTCGGGTGGACCGTGAAAAAGTAAATGCAGAGGACCCTACCGTGGACCTTCTTTTGGAAAGTCACTTGGATAACGCTTTGGATTCCATGGATGTCTTGGTTTTGCAGGATTACGAAAAAGGTTTTTTTAATCCCCAACGCATCAAGCACCTTATAAAAAGAGCGCACGAGCAAGGCCTTATGGTAGGGGTTGACCCCAAACGCGAACATTTTTGGGATTTTGAGGGGGTGGATTTGTTCAAGCCAAACTTCAAAGAGCTGGAACAGGCTTTGGGACAAACCGTTGCCATCGATTCACCGGCGCTGGAAGAGGCCTGTAGGCATACACGGGACCGGTTAGGCTGTGGTTTGCTGCTGGTCACCCTCGCCGAACGGGGCGTTTGCTGGGTGAATGAGGCTGGTTTTGGCCGCTTAGAGACCCACCGGATCGACGTAATGGATGTGTGCGGGGCGGGTGACTCGGTGATCGCCGCCGCCACCGCGGCTTTGGCATCGGGTATGTCCGCTCAACAAATAGCCGAATGGTCCAACCTCGCTGGAGGAATGGCCTGCCTCAAATCCGGCACCCAACCTTTAGTTTTGTCGGAAGTACTGCGGTATCGGGATTCCCTAACTTCATAAACCGTTTCCTTGCCCTTTTTTCAAGCCTCGTGGTTTTTGCATATGCTCCGCTGGGAAGCGCCGGTGGAAAAGGGCATGCTCTGGATCAGAACCCTCGGTACCATGGCCTCGGTGGCCCTTATGGTCTTGTACTTCGGCTTCCCGCTCACCCTTGATGGTCAATTTGAGGTAATCAACTATCAAAATTCCCTTATGGGAATCTTTGGTTTGAGGTTCCTTATCCGATGGCTCTATGCGCGCATGGAGTTCAATTACGTTTTGAACAATCCTTTGGAGTCCCTGCTCTTGGGCTTATGGGCCTTGGAAGGATTAAGCGCCGGCTTGGGTCAGCCCTGGTTTGCCACCAGCGTAACTACGTACAGCCAACTCTTGCCTTATGCTTGGTTTGTACACACGTTGGCCATCGGGTTGGCCGGCCAAGAATTGATTCGACTTAGCAACTCGGTGGTGACGATACAACTCAAGCCAGCCGCTAA
>JBJTSS010000070.1:0-1112 GCA_046079785.1 Bacteroidota bacterium | reverse complement strand
CCCCGGTAAAAACTTCGGCATTTTTGATCAGGTCCGTTTCAAAAACCGAGTACAGCCCAATCGAGTGAAAAGGATTATAAAGCAGCATCCCATCCAACATGACTTTGTTCATAACCGGGGCCTACAACGCCAACCACGGTGGTCGTATTTCGGCGGTGATGGATGTGACAACCCGCGATGGCAACCAAAAACGTCTTTCAGGAAAAATAGGTGTTAGTCCTTTCTTGAGTCGTCTGGTTTTGGAAGGCCCTTTGTGGAAGTCCAAGAGCGATGAAGGTACCAGCCCTACGTTTATTTTTAGTGCCAAGGGATCTTACCTGGACCAAACCTCCAAAGCTCTTTATTCATACACAGGTCCACAGGGTTTGCCTTTTTCTTTTTTGGATGTCTACGGCAAAACCACCTTTAAATCCAATTCGGGATCCAAGCTGTCTCTTTTTGGTTTCAATATGCGGGATCGGGCCAATTTTAGGGGAATTGCCGAAGTGGACTGGCTTTCTACCGGTGCCGGAACCCAGTTTATTCTGATTCCCGAAGGTGCAGGAAATACCATTTCGGGCAACTTGGCCTATTCCAATTTTGTTTCGGGTCAAACCGAAGCCGATGGGCGGCCTCGCCGTTCCTCGATCACCGGATTCAATGGAACGGTTGCCGTAACCCAATACCTCAATTCAGGTCAAGCCAATTTTGGTTTTGACTTGGTCGGTCTGAGCACCGATTTTAATTTCACCAATTCAGTAGGAAAGATTATCCGCCAACAGGAGAGCACCACCGAACTTGCCGTTTTTGGTAAGTACAATTTGGTTTTTGACGATTGGGTTTTGGAGCCGGGTTTGAGGGCCCATTACTATTCCAGCCTCACCGAAATGTCCCTTGAGCCTCGATTCAGCGCAAAGTACAACGCTAAACCAGACCTTCGTTTTAAGGTAGCCGCCGGTAAATATTCCCAAAACCTAATCAGTGCTACATCCGATAGGGATGTGGTCAATCTCTTTTTGGGTTTTTTGTCTGGCCCCGATAATTTGCCCAAAACCTTTGATGGCGAGGAAGTTACATCCCGACTCCAAAAGGCCAATCACCTCGTGGGCGGCGTAGAAATTGATTTGGGTCCT
>JBJTSS010000069.1:0-4190 GCA_046079785.1 Bacteroidota bacterium | reverse complement strand
TAACCAGGCAAACGGCTCGCATATGGTCGGCCACCACCCGCATTGCGATATCAACGGCTTCGTGGCCTGCACCGTAGCGCTTGCCCGAACAGGCTTCGATCTCTTGAATCAACGGTCCAAAAACATCGGTATCGTAGTTGCTGGAAGCACCGACCACGGCACGGCACAAGCGTTCAAAACCCATACCGGTATCCACATGCCGGGCTGGCAATGGCTGAAGGCGCCCGTCCGCCAGGCGCTGGTATTGCATAAAAACCAGGTTCCATAATTCAATGACCTGGGGGTGATCTCGGTTCACCAAGGTCCGCGCATCCACGGCACGACGCTCATCTTCGGACCGCAAATCCACATGGATTTCGGAACAGGGACCGCAGGGCCCGGTATCCCCCATTTCCCAAAAATTATCTTTTTTGTTACCGCGCAATATTCGGTCTTGGTCAATCCATCGCGTCCAAAAATCATGGGCTTCTTGGTCCGGCTCCAAGCCCTCCGAAGCATCACCTTCAAAATAGGTAACATAGAGGCGATCCTTGGCCAAACCGTAGGGCCCGGTCAACAGTTCCCAGGCCCATGCGATGGCTTCTTCTTTGAAATAGTCCCCAAAAGACCAGTTTCCCAGCATCTCAAAGAGGGTATGATGGTAGGTATCCTTTCCGACATCCTCCAAATCGTTGTGTTTACCCGATACCCTCAAACAAGGCTGGGTATCGGCGACACGGCGGTGGTCCGGGATTCGGTTCCCCAAGAACAAATCCTTGAACGGATTCATGCCGGCATTGGTAAACAACAACGTGGGATCACCCTGAACCAGCAGCGAAGCCGGAGCGGCAATATGATGCCCTTTGGAAGCAAAAAAATCCAAAAAAACCTGTCTGACTTGTTCGGCCTTCATACCCATGGGATCCATTCGTGTTAAGGCCCGAAATTACTTAATTTTGGGCAAATGGCTCGTCTGCGCTACGAATTCAATCCGGTCAAACTGGTCTTTGAACAGGTTCGCCAACCTTGGCACAAGCGCCTCCTGGTCTTGTTGGGCTATTTTTCGGCGGCTGCCGTCTCCTCCGTGCTGGTTATCTCCTTGGCATACACCTTTTTGGACTCCCCCAAAGAAAAAAAACTTCAAGAAGAACTCTCCGAAATGGAGCTGCGTTACCAGGACCTTAACCGACGTCTGGATTTGATGCGTCAGGTGGTCACGGACCTGGAGCAAAGGGACCGCAACCTTTACCGGGTCATTTTTGAAGCCGAACCCCTGCCTGCTCCTTCGGGGCCCCAAAAGTCCGACCTCAATGCCTATGCTTACCTGGCCAATTACCAGTACGGGACCCTCATGTCCACCACCGCCCTCAAAACCGAGGCCCTCAGCAAGACCTTACTTGAACAATCCCAATCCTACGGGGAATTGAGCCGCCTCATACGCCAAAAAAACCGCCTCTTGGAAGCTATGCCGGCCATACAGCCCATGGCCATGAGCGGGCGGCTCCGTGGTGAACCGGTTTCCGGCTTCGGGTACCGGATGGATCCCATCTACAAAACCGTCAAATTTCATGAAGGCCTTGATTTTACAGCCCCCATGCACAGCCCCGTTTATGCCACCGGGGACGGGACGGTCAAAGAAATGGTGCGCATGGATCGGGGCTACGGGAATTACCTGCTCATCAACCACGGTTACGGGTACCAAACCTTGTACGCCCACCTGTCCCGTTTTGACGTCAGGCCCGGCCAAAAAGTAAAAAGGGGTCAAATCATAGCCCGTCTTGGCAATACCGGCAAAAGCACCGGCCCCCATCTGCATTACGAAGTTCACAAAAACGGTCGCAAAGTGGACCCGGTCTACTTTATATTTAATGACCTAAACCCCGCACAGCACCAGGAGCTCCTTGCCAAAGCCTCGAGTGCCAACCAATCGTTGGACTAATGGACCAGGAAAACAAACAACCCCTCAAGCTTTACTACTCCATTCGGGAAGTATCGGAAACCTTGGAACTCAACCCTTCGTTGTTGCGCTATTGGGAAAGCGAATTCCCCATGCTTCAGCCCAAAAAGAACCGCAAGGGAAATCGGATGTACACCGAAAAAGACCTGGAATTATTGCGTCAAATTCGACACCTGCTCAAAGAAAGAAAGTTCACCATCAAAGGGGCCTTGTCCCATCTTTCCGACAAGGGTCAACCCAGAGCGGAAACCTTGAGTATACAGGACAGGCTCAAGAATATTAGGGCTGGATTGATGGAACTCAAAAAGACCCTGGATCAGGAAACTCCCTAAGAAAAGCCTCCACCTTTTCGACCATCAAGCGAGACCCCAAAACCACCGGGGTTCGTTGATGCAAGTCGGTAGCTTCCAATTCCAAAATTCGATTTTTTCCATCGCTGGCCTTGCCCCCCGCTTGTTCAGCGATAAAGGCCATGGGATTGCACTCGTAGCCCAAGCGTAACTTGCCTTTGGGGGCTTTACCGGTAGCAGGATAAATAAAAACTCCACCTTTGAGAAGATTTCGATGAAAATCGGCCACCATGGAGCCGATATAGCGGGAATTGTAGGGCCTGGATGTGGTTTCATCGTAAGCCTGGCAGTACTTGATGTACTGTTTGATCCCTTGGGGAAAATGGATATAGTTCCCTTCGTTCACGGAATAAATCTTGCCCTGTTCTGGAATACGCATATCGGGATGGGAAAGACAAAACTCCCCGATGGACGGGTCCAACGTAAAGCCGTTCACCCCATGCCCTGTCGTGTAAACCAACATGGTGGACGAACCATAAACCACATACCCTGCAGCTACTTGGTGCATCCCTTTTTGGAGACAGTCGCTCAACAGACCGGGGCCATCGGATGATATCCGGCGATAAATCGAAAAAATAGTCCCCACCGAGACATTCACATCGATGTTGGACGAACCATCCAAGGGATCCATCAACACGGCGTACTTGGCATCCACTGAGACAGCGCCATGGATGGTGGTGACTTCGTCGTCTTCTTCGGAAGCAAAAACACAACATTCACCACCGGCTTGAAGGGCCGACTTGAATTGCTCGTTCGCAAAAAGATCCAATTTCTTGACCTTTTCGCCTTGAACGTTGGTTTCTCCGGTATCGCCCAGAATATTGACCAAACCCGCCTTGTTGACCTCCCGGTTTACAATTTTGGAAGCAATGCCGATATCCCGGAGCAGGCGGGATAATTGACCTTTGGAATAAGGGAATTCGGCTTGGCGTTCGATAATAAATTGGCCTAAGGTGGTGATTCGCTGGGTTTGCATAACAAAGGGGGGATCGAAACAAAGCCTAAATTAATACCTTTGAACGTGCTTGACAACCACGGCTTAACAAAGCCGCACCGAGGATTTCGATACGGAGACGGCTTTTTTGATACGGCATTGGTGCTCCAAGGTCAGATTATATGGGCCGCAGAGCACGAACAGCGCATGCGCTATGCAGCCGGTGTCTTGGGATTGGAACTTCCCTATACCAGCGTTTGGGATTGGCAAAAGAAAGCAAACCATCTTTGGATCCAAAGCGGGCAACCCGAGTTCGGACGACTAAGGACCTTGGTTTGGCGAAAATGGGGCGAAGGCTACCGTCCCGAAGGACCCGCATCGGAGGAACAGATGGAATTTGTTGCGTTGCCACAGTCCCCTGTTCGGGATTCTTCGCATTTGTTGCGTTTGGGTCCATCGGAACTGATCAAATGCCCACCCCGGGTTCCCGACATCAAAAGCCTATCTGCCCTGCCCTATCTTTTGGCCGAACAATACGCCCAAGAACAAGGTTGGGATGATGCCTTGTTACGAACACCCCAAGGAGGCTTCGTGGAGAGCAGCCGTTCCAATTTGTTTTATTGGCACCAAGGGCAATGTTATACACCCAGTTGGTCCAGCGGTTGTTTGCCTGGTCTCGCAGCGCAATTTTTAATCCAGTTTTTGAAATCCCAGGGAATAAAGGTCCTCGAAGTTGACGAACCCCTGACCGACTTGGATAACTGCCGGTCTCTATGGTTAACCAATGCCCTTCGTGGAATACAACGGGTATCCCATTGGAAAGACCGAGTCCTCATCCGGCAACCCGAAGACGATTGGGTGGACGCAGCCAACCGTTTAATGGTAACACCAACCCGGTAAACCTTAAGCAGACCCCAAGACGAGGCCGTTGAGCGGTGGCTGACCCCTCAAAAAAGCGTCCATTCGCATG
>JBJTSS010000068.1:0-7195 GCA_046079785.1 Bacteroidota bacterium | reverse complement strand
CAAAAGTGAGGCCCTTTTCGCGTACCAAATCTTCCAATTCGGTTAGCGACTTTTTGCCAAAATTGCGGAATTTCAAAAGGTCAGCAATATCAAATTTGACCAAATCCGCCAACGTGCGAATCTCGGCAGCCTTGAGGCAATTGAAGGCCCGAACCGAAAGATTCATGTCACCCAAGTTGGATTTCAAAAGTTTGCGCTTTGCCAAAAAATCCTCATCGATTTCCATGGCCGAATCGGAGGATGCCAATTCCAAGGCCATGGTCTCGTCAGAAAACAAAGCAAAGTGTTGAATGAGGATGCGGGCTGCTTCCTTCAAAGCGTCTTCGGGATGAATGGAACCATCGGTAACCACATCCAAAAGAAGTTTTTCGTAGTCGGTTTTTTGTTCAACACGGGTGTTCTCGATCTGGTAGCTCACGTTCTTGATAGGCGTGAAAACCGAATCGACAGGGATAACCCCCAATGGTGCATCTTCGGTTTTGTTATCTTCGGCAGCCACATAACCACGGCCACGGCGGATGGTTAATTCCAATTCCAAAGTCATTTTGCCGTCCATGGTACATAGGACCAAGTCGGGGTTCAAAACTTTGAAATTACTGGAAAACTGCTCAATGTCTCCGGCGGTGAATGCCCCTTTGCCTTTGAGGATAACAATTAGTTTTTCGCCTTCAACTCCATCTCCTTTGGGCTTGAAACGAACTTGTTTGAGGTTAAGAATTAATTCAATAACATCCTCAACAACGCCCTTGATGGTCGAAAACTCATGGTCTACACCGGGAACGCGGATCGACGAAATAGCATAGCCCTGCAAAGAAGAAAGGAGGATACGGCGCAAGGCGTTACCAATGGTAACTCCGTAGCCGGGCTCCAAGGGCTTGAATTCAAAAGACCCCTGAAACTCGCTGGCCTTGTGCATGATAACCTTCTCAGGTTTTTGAAAAACGATAACGGACATAGGGATATTTTAGGTTTAGGAGGATAAGGAGCCGGCGGATTACTTGGAATACAATTCGACGATGAGCTGCTCCTTGAAGTTTTCTGGAATCTGATCGCGCTCGGGGAAATCGACAAAGCGACCTTCCAGCTTTTCGCGATTCCATTCCAACCAATTGAATTTGGAAACCATTTTGGAGCCTACTGCATCCACAATGACCTCCAAGTTCTTGGATTTTTCGCGCACCCCAACGGTTTCACCGGGATGCAATTGGTACGAAGGAATATTAACTACCTTTCCGTTAACCACAATATGACGGTGGGAAACCAACTGACGAGCTGCTTCCCGCGTTGGGGCAATCCCCAAACGGAATACGGTATTATCCAATCTCGCCTCCAGGAACTTGATCAGGTTTTCACCCGTGCTACCCTTTTTGCGGTTAGCCTTGGCAAAAGTGAGCGAGAACTGACGCTCCAATACACCGTAGGTGTACTTCATCTTTTGCTTTTCGCCCAGCTGAACAGCATATTCAGATTTCTTGGGGGAGCGCTTGGATGGACCATGTTGACCTGGACCGTACTGCTTCTTCTGCAGTCCTTTATCGGGCCCAAAAATGGGCTCTTTGAATCGGCGGGCAACTTTGGTTTTGGGACCTGTATATCTGGCCATGGGATCGTGGTATAGTTAGTGGATGGTGAACAATAAATGGATTAAACGCGACGACGCTTGGCTGGACGACAGCCGTTGTGTGGCATCGGCGTAACATCGTTGATGGCGGTAACCTCAATACCAATGGTAGAAACCGCACGAATGGCCGATTCACGACCAGCACCTGGGCCTTTGACGAAAACCTCTGCACGACGCATGCCCAAATCGTAGGCCACCTTAGCGCAATCCGAGGCTGCTACCTGGGCTGCATACGGGGTGTTCTTTTTGGAACCCTTGAAACCGGCTTTGCCCGCGGAGGCCCAGGATATCACCTGTCCTTCGGCGTTGGTCACCGATACAATAATGTTGTTGAATGTAGAGTGAACATGCACCTGACCGGTGGCATCCACACGGACCACACGCTTTTTGACGACTTTGGTTGATTTTGCCATGAATTAATCTGGATTAGAAACGAATTACTTGGTGACCTTTTTCTTGTTAGCCACCGTTTTGCGCTTGCCTTTGCGGGTACGCGAGTTGTTTTTGGTCCGCTGACCACGCAATGGAAGACCTTTACGATGGCGCTGTCCCCGATAGCAACCAATGTCCATTAATCGCTTGATGTTCAGTTGAACTTCGGACCGTAGTTCCCCTTCGACCCTGAACTCGTCGGTGATGAGCTTACGAATTGCGTTAAGCTGATCATCATCCCACTCACCCACTTTGGTGTTGAGGTCTACCCCAGCATTCGCCAAGATTTTGCGGGAGGAGGAACGTCCAATCCCATAGATGTAGGTGAGCCCGATTTCACCTCTTTTGTTACGGGGCAGGTCAATACCAGCTATCCTTGCCATAATTATCCTTGTCTTTGTTTAAACTTGGGGTTCTTCTTGTTAATGACATAGAGCTTGCCTTTGCGGCGAACCACTTTGCACTCTATGCTCCTTTTTTTGACGGAGGCTTTGACTTTCATATGCGCTCGTTTGGGGTGTGAATTGATTTAGTAACGGTAACAAATTCGGCCTTTGGTGAGGTCGTACGGGGACATTTCCACTTGCACTTTATCGCCTGGCAAAATTTTGATATAGTTCATTCGCATCTTGCCGGAAATATGGCAGACAATCACGTGGCCGTTCTCCAATTCCACACGAAACATGGCATTGGATAGGGCTTCCAGAATGGTGCCGTCTTGCTTAATGGAGGTCTGTTTAGCCATACGTTATTTAAGCTCTTGGGCCCTCCATGATGTTGTTGGAACGTCCCTTGATTCGACCCGATTTCATCAAACCATCGTAGTGACGGTTGAGGAGGTGGGTTTCAATTTGGGCTAAACTATCGAGAATAACACCAACCAAAATCAACAAGGACGTACCCCCGTAGAATTGGGCAAATTGAGAGTTGACGCCCAGAATAATCGCCAATGCCGGTAAGATGGCAACCACCGCCAAGAAAAGAGACCCGGGCAGCGTGATTCTTGCCAAAACATCATCGATATAATCCGCCGTGCTTTTTCCAGGCTTCACCCCGGGAATAAAAGCCCCGTTTCTTTTGAGGTCCTCGGCCATTTGGTTGGCGTTAACGGAGAGGGAGGTGTAGAAGTACGTGAACACCACGATGAGCAGGGCAAGCACAACATTGTAGGTCACCCCGGTATAATCCACAAAAGCAGCCATGACCCCAGCGCTAAAATCCGATTCAGGAAAAAACTGGGCCACCGTGGCAGGAAGGAACATAATGGCTTGAGCAAAAATGATAGGCATAACACCGGCAGCATTCACTTTGATGGGGATATGCTGACGCTGGCCACCGTAAACCCGGTTACCTACAACCCGCTTGGCCACCTGCAGCGGAATTTTCCGCGTGCCCTGTACCAAGAGAATTGTCAGACCAACCACCACGGCCAACATGGCCAATTCAACCAAGAAAGGAATCAAACCTCCTCCACCAGCACCTGAGCGGAATTGGAATTCGGCAATTAAGGCATCGGGTAGCTGGGCAATGATCCCCACCATGATGATCAGGGAGGTTCCATTCCCGAGCCCTTTGTCCGTGATCTTTTCCCCAAGCCACATCACAAACATGGTTCCTGCCGTCAAGACCACCACGGTGGACAAGACAAAGGAAAAGTCCAACGAATCTCCTGAGCGCAGGATGATAGCCTCCAAGGATTGAGCTTTGAGGTTGATCAAGAAGCCAAAGGCCTGAGCTGCCGTCACGGCAATGGTCAAGTAACGAGTTATCTGATTGATCTTGTTACGGCCACTTTCACCCTCTTTCATCATTTTCTGGAAAGACGGAATCACCATGCCCATCAACTGCACAACAATGGATGCCGAAATGTAGGGCATGATACCCAAGGCAAAAATTGAGGCTCTCGAAAAGGCACCACCCGCAAAAAGGTCGATCAGCCCGGTCAAACCGGCTGAACCTCCCGTTGGATTCAAACGCTCAAGGACCACCGGATCAACGCCCGGTAAGACCACGTAGGAACCCAAACGGTAAACCAGGAGCAAGGCGAAGGTCAGGACTATCCTGTCCTTCAACTCCTCAATCCGGAAGATATTCCGTAGGGTTTCGATGAATTTGTTCATGATTAGGCTTCGATAGACTTGGATTGAACGGCGCTCACCGAACCGCCTGCCGCTTCAATACGGGCTTTGGCGGTGGCACTGAAAGCATGGGCCTGTACCTTGATAGCCCCGGACAACTCACCCCGACCGAGGATCTTGATACGACTACCGCGGGATGCTCCAAAACCATGTTCCGCAAAAAATGCAGGGTTCATTTCGGAGACCCCATGGGTCTCATGCAGGGTTTGGAGTTGATCCAAATTGACCGCAATGTATTCAACACGGTTACGGCTTTTGAAGCCAAATTTGGGAACCCTCAACTTGAGAGGCATTTGACCGCCTTCAAAACCGGGTTTGGAAGAATAACCGGTGCGTGCTTGCGCGCCTTTATGGCCTTTAGTGGACGTACCGCCACGACCAGACCCTACAATTAAAATCCCCGCGTGGATAGTTTGATAATCTACCCCTTGCTGGGCGTGTTTTTCAATAATGTGGAGAAAGTCATCAGCAGTCAGATTTTCAATTGTTCCGTGAACACTTTCTAAAGCTTGGTAAACTGGAACAGTCCCAATGGGAACAGGAGAAGCCTGGATAATTGCGGTACGAATTTCGTCTAAATTACCACCACCTGTAGACAAATCCATCACCGTATCAGCGCCATATTTTACCGCCAAATTAAGTTTATCAACCTCTTCCTGCAAATTGGAAGAATTGGGAGAAGCACCGATATTAGCATTGACCTTACATTTAGAAGCGATACCAATAGCCATCGGTTCTAAATTTGTGTGATTAATATTTGCAGGGATAATCATCCGCCCCCGTGCTACTTCAGCGCGGATAAGTTCAGCCGGCAGATTTTCCCGCTTGGCCACGTATTGCATTTCTTCAGTGATTACACCCTGACGAGCGTAGTGCATTTGCGATACGTTGTCTTGTCCACGTCTCTTAGCTACCCATTCTGTACGCATATCCAATTCCTCAATAAACAGCTTCCCTCCGCTGGTATTATCCAGACTCAGGTGTTAAGGGTTTGATCTCAGCTTAGTTTCCTAAGCACCCCTAGCATGATGTAGATTGTAGCATTTTCGTGATCTTTGGGGGAGGGTGATGATAAATTGTGAAGATATGGGGAAAGGAGGATTTGTAGTTCGTTACACAAACCGTCTAGGGTTGAAACTCCAGGCTAATAGCGAAAGTCCGTTAAAACGGACTCAAATCTTTTCTTTTTTCAGTCGTCTTGAGACGACTTTTGTTATTAGCCTTGCACTTCAGTGCTAGGCGGGTAAGTTAGCAATTACTATGCTATAGCTAGGACATTAGCAAAATTAGATGGTTCGCAATAGTTTTTAATTAAGGCTTTGGCATTTTCTCTTTTTTCGCCTGTGAATAAGTTAAATATTACTTCTTCATTTTAATATCAACAACTAAAAAATAGCAAAATAATTAATTGAAGGCAATATTAAATTAAATCGTGCCAGGGACAGAAATCAATAAAAAACCACGTAATTTCGTTGTTTTTATAAAAACCATGTAAAAATCACCAACGCCTGAAAGCAAGCATGAATAAGGGATTGAAATAAATCCATAAGATTAAATCGTGCCACAATCATGACTTCGCAGGAAAAATCTATGGATTAAACTATTGACTTTTGTAAAAAAATATGAAATGTGTTACGAGAATACCAGTATCCTGAAAACAAGCAAGGATTATATGATAAAAACGAACCACTCCAGGCACAGAGGACACAGAGGTAAGAGGTTTGGGAGAGGATATGAATGCGCTTACGGCGGAGGTTATTGGGGCTGCTATTGAGGTACACCGGGTTTTGGGTCCTGGGTTTTTGGAGGAAGTGTATAAGGAGGCACTGGTTGTTGAATTTATGATTCGGGGTATACATCATGAGGTTGAAAAGTCAATAAGCTTGACATATAAAGGACATGATGTAGGTAGAGGTAGATTAGATTTTTTAGTTGCAGACTGTTTAGTTGTAGAATTAAAGGCTGTGCAAACCCTAGCCCCCATTCACGAAGCTCAACTTCTCTCCTACCTCAAAATAACCAAGCGCACTTTAGGACTCCTCATCAACTTTAACGTTCCCCTCCTCAAAGACGGCATCAAACGCATAATCCTCTAACTCTTCCCTCCGTGTCCTCTGTGCCTGGAGTGGTTCGTTAATTCCCCCACAACTCCTTTGCAACCCAAATATCATATAAACCATTTTTAAACGCATAGCCCTCTCTCTCTAACTCTTCCCTCTGTTTCCTCTGCGCCTGGAGTGGTTCGTTAATTCCTCCACAACTCCTTTGCAACCCAAATATCATATAAACCGTTTTTTGTGGATTTTTGCAACTCTTAATCATTTATCCACCCATTTTTGGGCTAGATATTGGTACACTGAATCTCATACAAAATCATAATTGTTGTCGTCTGCACCTTGTGAGAGCATAAGAACCAGCTTTCCGGTGTAATCAAAAAAAAGAAAGATAAAAGAGCAAATCAAAACATGGTAGACTCTCTCAAAAAACCAAGCTTTGACGAAATCCGTCCCGGAGTTAAATCCCCTGCGAAGGAAACCCTTTTAACACCAAGGTTTTACACGACTGATTTCGATGAAATGGCGCGGATGGATATTTCTGTCAATGAAGACGAATTACAAGCTATTTTGGCAGAATTTCGCGTTGACTACAATCGTCATCACTTTGTTAGAGATGCTCAGTTTGAACAATCATGGGATCACATTGACGGTGAAACTCGTCAATTGTTCACTGAGTTTCTGGAACGTTCTTGTACGGCGGAGTTTTCTGGATTCCTGTTATATAAGGAACTCGGCCGTCGCTTAAAGGATAAAAGCCCTCTTTTGGCTGAATGCTTTAACTTGATGTCACGGGATGAAGCCCGTCACGCTGGGTTTTTGAACAAAGCTATGTCGGACTTTAATCTTTCTCTAGATTTAGGGTTTTTGACTAAGAGCCGCAGTTATACGTTCTTTAAGCCCAAATTTATCTTCTATGCTACCTATCTTTCTGAAAAGATCGGTTATTG
>JBJTSS010000067.1:0-8764 GCA_046079785.1 Bacteroidota bacterium | reverse complement strand
CAGGTAGGTTGTGAATCCTAACCCATTCGATGGGGGTATTGGTCTCGTAGGCCGTCAAAATCTTCTTGATTTCGGGGGATTCTTTTTTGATTTGGTTGTGGCAATGCATACACACGTTCACGGCAGGTATGGTGGCTGATTTTCCGCGTTCGGCCCCGGTATGGCAATAGGTACAGGCAATTTCGTGGGTGCCAGCGTGCAATTCATGGGAAAAGGCAATGGGCTGGGTTGGCTGGTACCCTTGTTGAATACCGACATGGGAGGCTACATCAACCCCCCAACCGATACCTGAAATCAAAACCAAGGTCAACCCCCCGCCAACAACATGCAAAGGCTTGAGGCGAAGCTGTACGCCAAATTGGCGGAGTTCACCCTGAGGTAGGCGACCCGTGGCTACCCTTTCATCGTATAGGAGTCGATACTGACGTTGCAATAAACCCAACAACAATAGAATAATTCCGCTAGCCATCAAAACCACCCAAAGGGTGACCGTCGTGAAACCCTCAGCACCTTGTCCCCCGTTGGCCCCATCCCCTACCGCACCATCAGCAGCCGCAGCGGCCACCGGAGCCTTGGCTCCTTCTTCCTTGACATACGCCAAAACGGCTAAAATTTCCTCATCGGTCCAATCAAAAGCGGTCATAGCGGATTTGTTCCACTTTTCGTACAATTTGACCGCATAAGGGTCACCCGATGCGATAACCGCCTGCGAGTTACGAATCCATTTGAGCAACCAGGCTTGATCCCTGCGCTCGTGCACCCCTTTGAGGGCCGGGCCAACCAAATCCTCGTGGATTTTGTGGCACGAAGCGCAGTTGTTGGCAAACAATTCAGCGCCATTGGGTTGGGCTTCAGCCAATTGAGGGGCCAAGAAGAATCCCAGGAGAACTGCACCAAGGGCGCCGCGGCCTAAAAACAAACGTAAGCGGCTCATTGTCATGAGGGAAAATTTAAGAGGATAAGGGGGGAGCAAAAGCAATATTCCACCGGGCAAAAATAAAGGTCAGGCTTCAAATTAAAGGGTTTTTAACAAAAAAAAGCAAAGCGGGATCGCCCTTTGACCACCTCAAACGGTTTCGCCTTGGCTTTCCATCCACCGACGAAATCGGCTCTCTTTTTGGCTCATCAATTCTGACGGGGTACCGTGTTCCACTATCTTGCCCCCGTCCATAAAAGCCACTAGGTCCGCATGACGAACGGTGCTTAGCCGGTGCGCCACCACCACTGTTGTTCGGCCCTGCATCAGGCGATCCAATCCGACCTGAACCGCAAGCTCGGAATCCGTGTCCAGGGCCGAGGTCGCTTCATCCAGAAACAAATAGCGTGGATTCCTTAGAATTGCCCGAGCAATGGCAATCCGCTGCCGTTGACCCCCGCTGATTTGAACCCCACGTTCCCCGACAATGGTTTGCATTCCTTCTGGAAATTGGGCAATGAACTCCATGGCATAGGCCTGCTCGGCCGCCTCGTGGATACGGTCCTCGGAGGAACCCGGACAACCGTAGGCAATGTTTTCGGCAAGCGTTCCCCCAAACAAACTCAAATCTTGGGGAACCACCGCCAAGGATTCCCGGTAAGCGCGGAGGTCCATCGACCGTAAGTCGCGACCATTGACCCGAATCACCCCCGAGTCCGGTGCATAAAAACCCAACAAAAGCTGAATGAGGGTGGATTTTCCCGCACCGCTGGGTCCAACCACCGCCAAACGCTCACCTTGCCTGAGACGCAGGCTGACCCCGTCCAAAACTTTGACCTCGGGTCTGGAGGGATAGGCAAAAGAAATTTCTTCCAAAACCAAGGCCTCCTCATGGTCGACAGACCCCGAGGATGCGGGATTTGCCTTCATTCCCAGAGCCTGCTGCGACCAGAGGGCTTCTTCGGTGGTTTCTTCCAGCAAAGCAGCGACCCTTTCGGTAGCGCCAAGGGATTTTTGAAGCTGACCGTACAATTCGGCAAAACTCCCCATGGCCCCACCGACAAAGGTGGCATAAAGCACAAACCCGGTTAATTCCCCTATACTCATGGCGCCCTCCTGAACCAAACCAGCCCCGTACCACAAAACCAAAACCACCGTTCCAAACAAACCAAAAACAATAAAAGCCGCAAAGGCCCCACGGTACCAGGCCGCCTTCATGACTTCCCTTACCGTGGACGCCAAACCTTCTCGGTACTTGTGGCCTTGCAAGACTTCTCCGGTATAGGCTTTGACCATGGCGATGGATTGAAGGGTCTCTTCGACCACCACCTGACTCTGGGCCAATTCGTCTTGGGCCCTTCCGGCCAATCGCCGAATTTTGCGGCCAAAAACCACCGCCACCAAAACCAGAACCGGCAGGATCGCCAAAAGAAACAGGGTAAGGTTCCACGAGGTATAGAGCAGCAACGATAAACCACCCACCAAAACCAAAACCTGCCGAAGCCACTCGGTCAAGGTCGAGGAAACAGCATCCTGGATTTGGGACAAATCCGAACTCAAACGACTTTGGAGTTCGCCAACACGGTGCCGCATATAAAAGGCCATGGGTAACTGCAGCAAATGATCAAATACAGCCGAGCGGGCATCGGCCAAAATTTTTTCGGCAACCTCGATCATGGTCCGAATACGAACAAATGACAAAATCGCCTGAAAAGCCAACAGAGCCCCCAAGGCCAAGGCCAATTGCTGCAAGGTCCATACAGCTTTTTGGGGATGCAAAGCGCTATCCAACATGCGCCCCATCAGCCATGGAAAAGCCAAGGAGAGCAGGGTCCCGACGATTAGTAACAACGAACTAACCAAGAGCTGCCATCGGTAAGGCCGGGCAAAGGGCAAGACCCATCGAACACTACGCCATTGATCGGCACGAATCCGCTTCATTTGTTGCGGGGTTTCGGTTTGGTGATTGGAATTAAATCGAGGTCGAGCCAATGGAATTTAGGGGTTAAGGGAAGGTAAGTCATCGGGCACAGGCAACTCAGGAAAAAAGTGACCGTTGATCAACCAGTACAATTGGAGCGGGTGACGGGTTCTCCATGCCGGATCGTTCCAGGAGGTCCCGTAATGCAGGTAGCGCCGTAACCCCAATTGATCCCAATCCTGGCAGACATGTTCACGAAAACCCAAGGCCACCAACCATCCTTCTTCCAAATCTTCGGCCCATTCTTCGTAATAAACATCCTCTTCACCAAAAAAATGAAGGACATTTTCCCCAATCAAAACGAATTTTCGAATACCCGCTTTGAGCAGGGGATCCACCAATTCACGTTTTAACCACATGATATCGTTGTGTAGGGTATCGTTCCATTCGCCCATCAGCTCAATGACCACGAAGGCCAGTGAATAATCCGCAAACAAAACTTTGACGTAAAGGGTTTCGGAGCCTATGCTATCCCAATCGGGATGAATCCGATGGTCGTATAACACATGGTACCCTTCTTCGGGTCGCTCTTGGTTGGCCAATGGATTCCATCGATCCAGGTCCCCGTCATACAGAGCTGACCATCGGCTATAAGGCTCCAGTAAATGCACAATTATACCTTGGGAGGACTTGGGTTTTGTTGACGAAAAGCCAAGACCGCACGATGCACCTGCCCGTATTCCTTGAGGTACGATGCCGCCTCTTCGACGCCCAAACCGGTTGCCTCCTGAATCATGCGGAGAGCACGCTCCTGCAATTTGTGATTGCTGGGGCGAAGGTGGGTCATTTTATTATCCTCCACCAAACCTAATCCTATCATCACCGACGTGCTAAGCATGTTGAGGACGAGTTTCTGGGCTGTTCCGCTTTTGAGTCGGGTCGAACCGGTCAAAAATTCGGGACCCACCGCAACTTCGACCGGAAAATCGGCCCAAGCCACCACCGGTGAACCCGGATTGCAGGTAACACAACCGGTGGGAATCCCCCTTTGGCGGCAGGCTTGGAGGGCTCCGATCACAAACGGGGTACGACCCGAGGCGGCCAACCCGACCACCGTATCCTGAGGTGCTAGTTGATAGGGCTCCAAGGCCTTCCATCCCCCATCGTAGTCGTCTTCGGCAAATTCAACGGCTCGACGTATCGCCCCATCCCCACCGGCAATTAAACCGATGACCCGATCAAAATCCACACCAAAAGTAGGAGGGCATTCACTCGCATCCACAACCCCCAAGCGCCCGCTGGTACCCGCACCCAAATAGAACAAGCGTCCTCCCTTTTTCATGCCGGACAAAACAGCCTGCGCCAAAGCCTCGATCTGAGTCAGAGCGGCTGCAACAGCATGCGGGACTTTTTGGTCCTCGCGGTTCATTCGCTCCAAAATTTCCATCAACCCCATGCGGTCCAGGTACCGGTGCTCGGAGTCGGATTCGGTCAACGAACGGTACGGTTCGGAACCGGAGGGCAATGGCTTGTGGGGCTCCATGGGGACAACAAAGGTAGAAAGCGCAGGCAGCCGCCCCGCTTAATTACCTTTGAATCATCCATGATTTTTGAACAATCCCTGCGCACCGCCCATGCCCCGTACCCTGCTTAGTCGTTTTTTGTGGTTGGCCGCCGGTGTCTTGGCCGGACTTTGGTTGCAACAAAATCGTCACCCTGCCCTGGACACTGGGTCTACCCTACCTTGGTTGCGCGATTTGGTCCAAAACCGTTACGTGGATTCCTTGGATTTTGATTCCTTGGAAACGGTTTCCGCCCAAGCCTTGTTGAACGAACTGGATCCCTTCTCGACCTATTTGCCGCCGGTCCAAAAGAAAGCCGCCGATGAAGTCCTGGAGGGAAATTTTGACGGCATCGGGGTTGAGTTTAATTTGCTCAATGACAGCATACGCGTTGTTTCAGCCCTGCCCGGTGGGCCCAGCGACCGACAAGGGATCCGATCGGGCGATCGCATTGTTCAAATCGATCGTAAGCCCTTGCCAAGACAGGGCTTAACCAACGATTGGGTGCTTCAAAACCTGCGTGGTCCCCGAGGAACCCGGGTTCGTTTGGGGATATATCGTCCTTCGGTCGCGCGTCTCCTGGATTATGTTATTGAGCGCGATCGAATCGAAATACAAAGTGTTGACTTGGCCTGGTGGGCCTCCCCCGGGGTCGCCCATATTCGCATCAATAAATTTGGGGAACAAACGCATCGCGAATTCCGAGCTGCTTTGAAAACCTTGCAAAAGGAGGCCCCGGTTCAGCGGCTTTTGTTGGACCTGCGGGGTAACCCTGGTGGTTTCCTGGAAACCGCCGTTGCCCTGGCCGATGAATTCTTGGCCGGCAAAAAACTGGTCACCTACACCCAAGGTTTTCACCAACCCCGGCGAGACTATTTTACTCAGCGCCTTGGCCTCTACGAAGAAGGAGAATTGGTCGTCTTGATCGACCAAGGCTCGGCCTCGGCCAGTGACATTTTGGCCGGGGCATTGCGGGACCATCGGCGGGCTCGACTGCTCGGACAACGTTCCTTTGGCAAAGCACTAGTCCAACAGCAATTTGAACGAGGCGATGGGTCGGCCGTACGCCTCACCGTTGCCAGGTACTATACGCCATCGGGACAAGGGATCCAAACCCCGTACCGTGCGATTCCAGCCGGGGACCCTTCGACCGACAGCGGCGGTATTGTCCCGGATTGGCGGGTTCCCCCGGCCTATTCCACGTGGTCCGAAGCCCATCTAGCGCTTATGGAATCCGGTACCTTGGCCGAAGCTGCCTTGCAATACGCCGAAACCAACGAGGCACAGGCCCTCAAAAAGCAAGGGGTTGACGCATTTATGTCGGAATTCCGCTGGCCCAAAGCTTCCGCAATCGCCCTAATCCAAAAAGTGGCCCCACCGTCCAGCCTCCCAACGAACGAAGATGCCTGGATCGCACTCCAAACCTCGTTCAAGGCCCAATTGGGGCGTACCCTGTTTGGACAACGCGTTTATTTGCAAGTTTTGGCCCAAAACGACCCCTTGGTTCGCCTCGCCTGCCGGCCTTAATTCCGACGTTTTCCCTAAAATCAGGGCAAAAAAAAAGCCATCCCTAGGGATGGCTTCGAATCATGAAGGTCCGATTACTGAGCTGGGGTAGCAGCAGCAGCGGTGTCGGTAGCCGTGGTGTCGGCAGCAGGAGCAGCCTCTTCAACTGGCATTTCTTCGGTGGTGGCCTCTTCAGCAGGAGCCTCCTCGGTGGCGTTGTTGCAAGCAACTACAAACAAAGTAGCGCTAACCATCAACATTGCAAGAAACTTGTTCATTGTATGGGGGTTTAAGTGAGGCAAAAGTAGACAGGCCTTCCCTCTAATCCAAATATTTTGTCTATTTTTTTTGAATGACTGTCAATTTTTATTGAAAATACCGCAATTAAGGTCTTTGGGGGGCTTTAACTGTCTAATTAAATAGACGATGCCCGGTGGTACCTCTTACTTTTGGCGGAAATACAATTGCAAAGGGACCCCGCTAAAATCGTACCGTGCCCTGATTTTGCCTTCGAGGTAACGCTTGTAGGGCTCCCGGATATACTGAGGCAAATTGCAAAAGAAGACAAAGGTGGGGGTGGTGGTTTTGAGCTGGGTGATGTATTTGATGCGGATGTACTTGCCCTTGTAGGCTGGCGGCGGGTAGGCGCCAATGACTTCTTGCATGTACTCGTTGAGGGGGGCGGTGGATACTTTGTGGGAGCGCCTGGCGGCCACAGCGGCCATTTCGTCCAGCAGTTTGATGAGTCGCTGTTTTTCGAGGGCCGATATAAACAGGATAGGCAAATCATTGAACGGAGCGGTCTTTTGAAGCAATTCATCCCGGGTACGGTCCATGGTTTTGTGATCCTTGGTAATCAAGTCCCATTTGTTGACGGCCAGAATGATGCCTTTTTGGTGTTTTTGGGCCAAGTGAAAAATATTAAGGTCCTGGGACTGCAGTCCATCCCGAGCGTCCACCAACAAAACCACGACATCGCAGTCTTCCAGGGTACGCAATGTTCGCATGACCGAATAAAATTCAATGTCTTCTTCGACCTTGGCTTTGCGGCGTAAGCCCGCGGTATCCATCATCAAAAAATGATGCCCAAAGGCCTTGAGTTCGGAGTGAACAACATCCCTCGTTGTCCCCGCAACTTCCGATACAATACTGCGCTCCTCCCCCAACAACGCGTTGAGCAGGGTGGATTTGCCCACGTTGGGGCGTCCGACCAAGGCGATTTTGGGGATGACCGATTCTTCGTTTTGGTTTTGCTCGGCCGGTAAACGTTGCAATACCTCATCCAGCAATTCACCCGTTCCTGATCCGGTCTGGGACGAAACCGAATAAATCTCCCCCAGGCCCAACGAATAAAATTCCGCTGCCATTGGCAATCGCTCCCCGTGGTCCACTTTGTTGACCACCAGCAAAACAGGCTTGCGCGATCGACGCAATTGGTCAGCCAACTCAGCATCCAAATCGGTAATTCCAGTTTGGACGTCCACCATCATCAACAACAGATCCGCTTGCTCCATGGCGGCCTTGACCTGCAAGTTGATGGCACGCTCCATCACATCTTCGGTTCCTTCGACGAACCCCCCGGTGTCCACCACCGTAAAGGTCTGCCCATTCCATTCCACCATGGCCCCGTGGCGATCCCGGGTAACCCCCGCGATATCATCGACAATGGCCTTGCGCGATCCGGTTAGGCGGTTGAACAAGGTGGATTTTCCGACATTGGGTCGGCCTACAATGGCAACAATTCGGCTCATAGCTGGGGAATATTGGGATGAATGACTTACTCGGCGGTATAACCAAAATATTTAAGCATGCGCTGGTCATCGCGCCAATCGTTACGGACTTTGACGTGCAAACCCAAGTAAACGGGTCTACCCCAGAATTTTTCCATTTGCAGACGGGCGGCCGTTCCTACCGCTTTGAGGGCCGACCCTTTGGCTCCGATAACAATGCCTTTCTGGCTATCCCTCTCCACATAAATGGTACACTCGATCAGGAGTATTTTTTCTTCTTCTTTGAAGGACTCCGTCACAACGTGGCTGGCGTACGGGATTTCTTGGTGGTATTTCAAAAAAATCTGTTCCCTTACCCACTCCGAGGCCATGACCCGATCGGTGAGATCGGTTAATTGCTCCGGGTCAAAATAGGGCGGATGCACCGGCAATACACCCAACATCCAAGCCCGAAGTTCCTCTATCCCCAACCCGGTCGCGCAGGATGTCTTTAGGGTAGGCAGGCCGGCAAAAGCCTTTTGCCATAACAAAACCTGCGCCTCTCCGGAGGCCGCATCCAAGGTGTCGGCATGATTCAGCACCAACAAGACCGGCAAAATCGATGGCAAAAGGCGGGGTAAAAAGTTTTCGGATTCCGGATTATCCCGGATATCGGCCACCCATACCAAGGCATCGGCATCCTCAAGTGCCGTCTCGATACTCCGGGTCATCAAACGCTGAAGGGCATAGCGCGCTTCCAAATACCCCGGGGTATCCCCGATGATGAGTTGGTAACCCTCACCTTGGAGCATCCCCAAACATCGAGAACGGGTGGTCTGCGCCTTGGGGGTTACAATGGACAGGGGCTCCCCCACCAAGGCATTCAGCAGGCTGGACTTGCCGGCATTGGGTTTGCCCAACAAATTGATAAAGCCTGCTTGAAAAACCGGAACACCCAAAGGCTCCTGTCCTTGGGCTGAATTATCGAAAGAGGGTGTCGTATTCATGGGAGATGGTCCGCAGCGTCCCAGGAAGGCCTTTAACGCTACATCGGGCACAAATATCGTTTATAATTTGGGGTACAGCGAAAAAATCTGTATCTTCGCAGTCCAATTTATTGCGGGGTAGAGCAGTTGGTAGCTCGTCGGGC
>JBJTSS010000066.1:0-2753 GCA_046079785.1 Bacteroidota bacterium | reverse complement strand
AGATTCAAGACGGCGGCAGCTTTATCAAAATTTCGGACGACGTCCTCAAAAAAACCAGGGATTACTTGGCTCATAACAAAAGGTGGGTTAGTTTTTGGATGCGTTGGTTGCCTCCCAACGGGACAACCGACGATCCAGGGTCCATAAGAATGCGAATAATCCTGTTTGTAGGATTAGGACCACCGCCAAAACAACATAAATTTTTCCGTTACTCCTCATAACGTCGGCCATTTCGATGGAAGACGAGGGAGCCTCAGCAACGACTGTTTGAACCACCAAGCTCAAGAAGAGCAACAACAAGGCTCGGAATAGGGTAAGATACCTGGGCATAAACATGGTTTTAAGGCGCTGTTGTGGTGGGGGCTTTCGCCATTTCCAAATACCGAAAACGAGCCCATAGATTCGCTATCCACCAACCGGTGAGGGTCCAACCCACCACGGCAGGATAAAAAACCCAACGCATTCGGCCATCCAAATCGTAGGCCGAAAATCCGGGATTGCCGCCGTTACCGGGGTGCAATGAGTCGGTGAGACGAGGCAAAATAAACAGGAGCGGAATCAAGCAAAAAAAAGCCAACACATTGTAAACCGAGGCCATGCGCGCCCGACGCCGTTGATCCTCAAAAGAGGAACGCAAAACCATGTAGGCCAGATACAAAAGAAGGCCCATGGCCGAAGCGTTTTGTTTGGGGTCACCGCTCCACCACGCCCCCCAAGTATATTGGGCCCAAACCATGCCGGTAATTAGGCCAAGGAAACCAAAAACCAAACCCACCAGGGCCAAGGCATGGGCTTGGGTATCGTCTTGGATTTGTTGCAACATCAAATAGCGCAATGAATAAACCGCCGAACCCAGCAACATCAAAAGCATGCCAAACCACATGGGGACATGGAAATACAGGTTTCTGACCGATTCGTTAAGAATCACTTTTCGGGGTACATCGCCCATCCAGCCCATGACCAAGGTATAGCCCAAGAGCAACACGGCCAGTCCTTGAAGGAGGGGATGCAGTGGGCGTGGTGCTGAGGAGGATGGCATGGCCCAAAGATATCAATCCCGCCAAAGAAAAGGGAAAAGTAAGATCCCCAAGGCCAGCATCATGAGATTCAAACCGACCATACCACCGGCATAAGTCCAGACCAAATCGCGCGATAATCCATCCATGGCCAATTTGGAAAGTCGGTGCACCAGCAAAAGCCCAGGCACCATCAAGGGAAAACCCAACACCGGCATCAGTTGCGCTGGCTGCGAAGCACCCTGCGAAAGGGCCGAAACCAGCGTCAAAATGGTCACCAACAAGGGCGCACCCAAAACCAAGGTCAAGAGGAACAAGGGTGTGTCTTGCATAGGGTACCCCATCCAAAACGCCATGAGGACGACACAAAGCCCCATGAGCAACCAAACTTGCAGGGTCCCCGTGACCACCTTGGTTAACCACCAGGCTACACCGGGTACACTGATCCGGTAATACAAATGCAGGCCACGGCTTTGACCCAAAAAACTCCTTGAAACCGTATACACCGATGCAAACAAAACCAACAACCAAAAAAAGGTCAACCAAGCGTTGGGGCCCACGGGTTTGAGCAACAATTGCGCTGCAAAAACACCCGCAACCACATAGAGCAACGAACCGGCCAAAGCCTGCGCCTGACGGAATTCGCGCCGCATTTCGTGCCCCCACAGCGCGATGCCCAGGGTCCAAAGGTTGTTGAACTTCATGAAACGCGGCTAAATTAACCTAGGTTCCCGTCCATCTTTGCACCATGCGTTCCGTCTTTGCCCATTCCCCTACCCCATTGCACAAAATCCTGGTGGCCAATCGGGGTGAAATCGCCTTGCGTATCCTACGAAGTGCCCGAGAAGCAGGACTTCAAACCGTCGCTGTCTTCTCCGAAGCCGATCGTGATGCACCCCATGTCCGTTGGGCGGATGAGGCCTACCTCCTTGGGCCTGCCCCTTCGACGGCATCCTACCTACGGGGCGATGCGATTATCGCCCTGGCTTTGGAAAAAGGCTGCCAAGCCATTCATCCCGGGTACGGTTTTCTATCCGAAAATGCTGACTTTGCCCATGCGGTCGAAACGGCTGGATTGGTCCTGATTGGGCCCTCCTCCCAAAGCATTCGTACCATGGGCAACAAAGTAGCCGCCAAACAAGCGGTGGCTGCTTTTGATATCCCCTTGGTCCCCGGGACTGATCATCCGGTCGCGGATCCCACCGAAGCCCTGGCCATTGCCAAACAAATCGGCTTCCCACTTTTGATCAAAGCGGCCGCTGGTGGAGGAGGCAAAGGCATGCGTATCGTCCATCGTGCCGAGGAGCTCGAAGAAGCCTTGAGCACGGCGGTTTCGGAGGCCCGAAGCGCCTTTGGCGATGGTTCGGTGTTTATCGAAAAATTCGTTGAAAACCCCCGCCATATCGAAATCCAAATCTTGGCGGATGCGGCGGGTCATACCGTACATCTTTTTGAACGGGAATGTTCCATCCAACGACGTCACCAAAAGCTCATCGAAGAGGCCCCGTCCTCTTGCTTAGGACCCGAACTTCGAGAAAAAATGGGTCAAGCGGCGGTTCGAGTCGCCCAGGCTTGCCAATACCGCAATGCCGGAACCGTTGAATTCCTCCTGGACCGCAACCAGGAGTTTTACTTCTTGGAAATGAACACCCGCCTGCAGGTTGAACACCCGGTGACCGAATGCATCACGGGTTTGGATTTGGTTCATTTGCAGTTTCAGATTGCGGCTGGTGAGAA
>JBJTSS010000065.1:0-1021 GCA_046079785.1 Bacteroidota bacterium | reverse complement strand
GCTTGATTTTGGGCCGTAAGGCTTTTCAAAGACCTATGGCGGAGGGTATTTCTTTGTTGAACAAGGTTCAAGACGTTTATTTGGACCCCAACGTTGATATCGCCTAAGGATGGCTTGGTTCAAAAGATCTACCGCCGGGGTCACCACCGCCACCGACGAAAAACGAGAGGTACCCGATGGGATTTGGTTCAAATGCCCATCCTGCAAGGCTTCGGTTTTGACCAAAGACTTGCAAGACAATCTTTCGGTATGCCCCAAATGCGATTATCACCATCGCTTGGGCTCTGAGGGCTATTTCGCCCTGATTTTTGACCAAGGCCTCTACGAGGAATTGGACGCAGATTTGATTTCACTAAATCCACTTAACTTCAAGGATACCAAGGATTACGGGGATAGACTAAGGGACGCTAGGTCCAAAACCGGTCTCCGCGATGCCCTTCGTTCGGCGGTTGGGAATCTGGAGGGTTTTCCCTTGGTTGTCGCCTGCATGGATTTTGAATTTATTGGAGGTTCCATGGGGACCGTCATGGGTGAAAAAATAGCCCGAGCCGTGGACAAGGCCCGAGCCCTTCGATGCCCGGTCTTGGTCATATCTCGTTCCGGGGGTGCCCGTATGATGGAAGCCGCGTTTTCTTTGATGCAAATGGCCAAGACATCGGCCAAACTTTCGTTGGCGGATCGGGAAGGGGTACCGTATATCTCGTTGATGACCGACCCAACAACGGGCGGGGTTACAGCGTCCTTTGCCATGTTAGGGGATTTGAATCTGGCTGAACCGGGTGCATTAATCGGATTTGCCGGCCCTCGGGTTATCCGCGAAACCATCAAAAAGGATTTGCCGCCAGGCTTTCAAAGTGCAGAATCGGTCCTCGAGAGTGGTTTTTTGGACTTAATCGTCCCCCGGCATGCCTTGCGTGAAACCTTAGCCAAGCTTTTGTCGCATTTACGGCCTTGACTCGTATCTTTGCGCTTCTAAATTTTTTAAACCAACAGCGGCCCCAAATCAGCGGAAAATGTACCT
>JBJTSS010000064.1:0-4802 GCA_046079785.1 Bacteroidota bacterium | reverse complement strand
ATAAGAGAACAGGGTTCGAAATTGTGTTTTCATGATAAATAAGCCAAAAGCATGCCTTTATTCGGGGTCAACATCCACAAAGACCTTTAGTTGAAGGTACTTACGAAGGCTGGTCAAACGCCGCAGTTCGCTAGGTATCCATTCGGACAACCGGAGACGAATTTCTGTGGTCTTTTCGCTTTTGATCCAGAACTCCAAACGATGCTCGTTGCGGAGCAAGGCGGTAAGCGGCGGGGCAGGACCCAAGAGCCGTGGACCCAAGAGCGGCCGCCATGCGTGGTTCAGGACCGCGGCGGCTTCTTCCAAAACCGTTTGCTGAGGATGACTGAGCCCAACCCGCAAAAGGCGTACATAAGGGGGATAACCGTACTGCGATCGGTAGATCAGCTCTTGGTCCATGAATGCCGGATACGCATCCCTTTCCAGCCAACCGAACAAGGGATGTTGGGGCATACGGGTTTGAAGCATGATCGTTCCCTTGCCGCTGTGCCTTCCCGATCGCCCAGCCAATTGAGCCAAGAGTTGGTAACCTCGCTCTTGGGCCCTGAATTGGGAACGAAAAAGTCCTTGGTCCGCATCCAAGACCCCAACCAAATTGACTCCGGGAAAATCAAGTCCTTTGCTTATCATTTGGGTCCCCACCAAAACCTGTATATCACCGCGATGAAAGGCGTCCAGGGTCCTTGCATACGTTGTCTTGGAACGCACCGCGTCTTGATCCAAACGACCGATTCGCAAATCAGGCAACAAGAGCGCAAGGGATTCTTCGATTTTTTGGGTCCCGTAGCCCTTGTAAATCAACCGAGTACTACCGCATGAACTGCACCCCGGCGGTGAAGCAAAGACCTGTCCACAACCGTGGCAACGAAGGCGATGTTCACTTTTGTGGTAAACCAAAGACAAATCGCATTGGTTGCATCGAGCCGTCCATGCACAGTCTTCGCAATGCAAGGACGGCGCATAACCCCTGCGGTTTTTGAACAGCAACACTTGACGCCCCGCTGCAATTTCTTGACGCATGGCCTCCAATAGGGTCGTGGAAAATTCGCCCTGCAAACGACCGCTTTGTTTTTCGCGCAACATATCCACCCAAACCCATTCGGGCATGGGTTGATCCGCAAAACGTCGGTGCAGGTCTACTTTGGTCATTCGGCCCGAAAGTGCGGCCTGCCAAGACTCTGCCGATGGCGTCGCCGAGCCCAGAACAACGGGCACCTTCCAAGCCGAACCCAACCACAAGGCCGTGTCCCTGGCTTGGTACGCCGGGCTACGGTCTTGCTGTTTGTAGGATGCATCGTGTTCTTCGTCCACCACCACCATACCCAAGCGCTCAAAAGGCAAAAAAACACCAGAACGTGGCGCTAAGACCAATTGCACGACCCCATCCCTCACCATGTTCCAGAGTTCAACCCGCTCGTGGTCCGAATACCTGGAGTGGTAGACCCCAACTTCGACCCCAACATAGGCCGCAACCCGTTGCACCAACTGATGGGTCAGGGCAATCTCGGGTAAGAGATACAAAACTTGGTCCCCTCGTTCCAGGACGGGTCGCATCAAGTCCAAATAAACATGGGTTTTGCCGCTGCCCGTAACACCGTAGAGCAGAATGTTTTGGCCTTGATCGATGGCCTTCTTCGCTTGATGGGACGCGGCTTCTTGAACCGGACTCAGGAGCAGAGGTTGTTGAAGCCCGGAGCGAAGGCGTACGCGAGGAACCCTTCGGGTGCTGCGAACAACCCAACCCCGCTCGACCAAGGCCTGCAGTACCGCGGTTGGGGTTTTTGGGATTTGAAGTTTTTGGAGCACGGCCTGCAAGGGGACAGGTTCATGCCCGCAGTTTATGGTCATCATCGCCATAACAAATTCTTGTTGGCGTGGCGAACGAGCCAAACTTTGGAGCATGAGGGGGCCTTCAGCCAGCCAACGTGGCCCAGGTGCCACCATGGGCTCGCTTTTGGGTCGGTATATTTTGGCAAAGGACTCCAACGTGTTGATGAGGCCCGCGGACATCAATTCCTGGATATAGGGTGCCGGGTTATGCGGCTCCATCCAGCGACTGACTGCTTCCAAGTTCATACCGGGACCTTGGCGCAACCTTATCCATAATTGACGGGACAGAGGGTGTAGATCGGCCCCCGTTTCTTCCAATTCATCGTCCTGAATATCCATGGCCACCAAAACGCTTTCGCTACCAACCCGCATCAGGGCCGGTAAGGCCACCCCCATCAAGGTTCCAGGAGAGCATAAATAATACCCCAACATCCATGTCCACAAGGCCTGCCCGCGCTTTCCCCAAACCGCTTGGGTATCCAAACGCTCCAAGACTTCCTTGACAGGGTAGGATCGTCGCTGGTTATGGACCTCCATGACGAGTCCCACGTACTGTTTGCGCTTCCCAAACGGCACCCTCACCCGACAGCCCACCAAGTCGTCCGGGGGCTGATGCCCCAGCATCCAGGATGCAGGCAACGCATAGGTGTACAAACCATCCACCCCCAACGGCACGGCAACTTCCAAAAACCAACCGGAATCTTGGTCCACTCCACAAATCTAACGAAACAGCCTAGGACAAGGGCCGTATTTTAGGGGTTCTTAGCATCTATGAATCTTCTGGCCCAGCAACGTCGTCAACGCCTACAAACCTTGGCCCTTGAACTGGGCTTCCTGGATTGCAAAGTAGCCCAAGCCCGACGGTTGGATGAAGAAAGTCAGCGCCTGGAGAACTGGCTCCAGCAAGGAAACCACGGCGAAATGGGCTACATGGAGAGGCATTTTGAAGAGAGATTGGACCCCCGTCGGCTGTTGGCCGGCTGTCGTTCCGTGGTGGTTTTGTTGCACAATTATTACCAAGAAGTCCCCTCATCGGACTCCCCCAAAATTGCGATGTATGCCCAGGGCGAGGATTACCATCGCGTCCTCAAGGACAAAATGCGATTTCTGGTTCAACGAATGCGTGAAGAATTTGGCGAGTTTAATGTTCGGATTTTTACCGATTCTGCGCCTATCCTCGAAAAATCCTGGGCCGCCTTGGCCGGTGCGGGTTGGGTTGGCAAGAATACCAATTTGTTACAAAAACAAAGCGGGAGCTATTTTTTTCTGGCCGAAATTCTCTGCGATTTGGAATTCACCTACGATCATCCCGTCAAAGATCATTGCGGGGATTGCAACCGCTGTGTGGATGCCTGTCCCACCGGGGCCTTGGAACCCTACCGCCTCGATGCCCGTCGTTGCCTGTCGTATTTGACCATCGAACTCCGCAACCAAATACCGGAAAGCTTTGAGGGTCAAAGCGAAGGATGGGCCTTTGGCTGTGATATTTGCCAGGAGGTCTGTCCTTGGAACCGGTTTTCAACAACCCACAAGGAACCCCGATTTGATCCGCTCACCCCTTCCTTCCCGACCGCCCAAGAATGGCTCAACATGAGCGAAGAGGAATTCAAAACCATGTTTCAGCACAGCCCGATTGCGCGAGCCGGCCTCCAAAACATGCAGCGTAATG
Source organism: Bacteroidota bacterium (assembly GCA_046079785.1). GTDB lineage: Bacteria > Bacteroidota > Bacteroidia > UBA7662 > UBA7662 > SYHX01. The sequence continues at coordinate 1,303 of JBJTSS010000064.1, read as the reverse complement.
TGCGCTTTGTTTTGGGCCTTCGTCCTACCTAAGGTCGGTCCAGAATTGCTGGAGGCTATCCAAAAAAGGCTGTAAAGCCTCCACATCCGCTTCACCAAAATCATGGAGTTCTTGGCTGTCCAAATCCAAAACACCCACCACCCGGTTTCCAAACCAAAGGGGCATCACCAATTCCGAACGGCTGAGACTGCTGCATGCAATATGCCCAGGAAAGGCGTCCACATCAGGGACAATCACCGGCTCTCTTCGCAAAACACAGGCTCCACAAACCCCACGCCCATGGGCTATTCGAGTACAAGCAACCGGGCCCTGAAAAGGACCAAGCACCAAGTTTTGATCCGATTCCCTGAACACATAAAAACCGGTCCACCAAAACCCCAACCCCTGGTGAAGCAAGGCAACCAGGTTGGAGGCATTGGCCAACCATCCCGCATCAGGATCCTTCAAGGCCTCCCAATCTCGCCATAAATCCGCGTAGCGTTGCGATCGCTCTGCAGGCCTGCTGCCGTCATAATGGAGATCGTGCGCCATGCCCGCGATTTAGTGAATACGACCACTGCGGGAGCGGAAACGCAGCATGACCTCGGCTTCGTATTCCAAATATTCCTCCCAACGCGAGCGCACGCGCTCTTTGGGGAAATAAACTTCCGCCAAATCCATAAAAAGTCGGTAATGCCCAGCTTCGCTGACCATAAAGGCATGGTAAAACTTGCGAAGATCTTGATCGGAACAATGCAAGGACAAAAGACGAAAGCGCTCGCAGGATCGAGCTTCGATGAGGGCGCAGCAAAGTAATTTTTCGAGGAGGCGTTCTTTGCGATCCAGCCCTCGGGGTTGAAAAGCCAACAAGGCCACCACATATTCATCGCTGCGCTGCGGGCCCAATGCAATGTTACGACGATCCATTTCCTCAACCACGGTTCTAAAATGGCCCCATTCTGCGGTTACGATCGGTGCCAATTCCCGGACCAACCTTGGGTAATCCGGGTATTGAACCACAAGCGAAATGCAGGAGGAAGCGGCCTTCTGCTCACAAAAAGCATGGTCCACCAAGATTTCCTCAATGGATTTCTCGGCTACTTCGGCCCAACGAGGATCGGTGGGCAGTTTGAGACCCAGCACGGGTTTAGGCCATGTGGGCGTTCAACATGGCCACCAAGTTTTGTTTAGGGACCACACCCACCTGCTTCTCAACAACCTCCCCGTTTTTGAAAACCAAAAGGGTCGGAATGCTGCGAATACCGTAGCGGGTGGCCACTTCGGGGTTGCTGTCAACATCGAGTTTTCCGACAACGGCTTTGCC
>JBJTSS010000063.1:0-2526 GCA_046079785.1 Bacteroidota bacterium | reverse complement strand
ATTGCCATGGATCCCTTGCTGCATGCCTTGGAGGCCATTGGTACCGCCCTCCAAAACCACGAACCCATTCCCATACCGTGTTTGGTGTTACGGGGTAGTGAATCCGGTTATGTTCACGATGTTGACTTTGAGTCTATTCATGCGAATTTTCCCCGGAGCCGCTTGGTGACCATCCCTGGTGCGGGGCATTGGGTGCACGCCGATCGTCCCCTGGAATTAACCCAGGCTCTTCTGGAGTTTTGGGCCCCTTGGATTCCATCAGAAAACCTAGCCCATGCCACGATCTAAGCCCAAACCCATGCCCGTTTTGGAATGCACCGTCACCGGCATGGGAGAGGACGGGCTGGGGGTGGCCAAAACCGAAACCAAAGTGCTTTTTGTGGAAGGGGGGCTCCCTGGCGATCGTGTTGAGGTTCAGGTTTTTCGTCAAAAACCCCGTTACATGGTGGGCCGGGTTCTTCGACTTCTGGAGCCGTCCCCGCATCGGGTTGAACCGGTTTGCCGTCATTTTGGTCTGTGCGGTGGGTGCAAATGGCAGAACTTGGCCTATGAAACCCAACTATTTTACAAAGCCGGACAGGTCCGCGATGCCTTGGTTCGGATCGGCGCTTTGGATTTGAGTGAAGTGGAGGCCCAAGAGCCCTTGGGCGCCCCCCAAACCTACGCGTTTCGTAACAAATTAGAATTTACGTTCACCAACCGTCGTTGGCTGCATGCCGAAGAGATGGGGGATGACTCTTTGAACCGCAACGGCGTGGGGTTCCATTTGCCCGGTCGCTTCGAAAGGGTGGTTCATTTGGAAGAATGTCATCTGATGCATCCGCTGATGAACGAAATTCGACAGGCTTTTTACGAAACGGCGGTGGAGCAGGGCCTAAGCTTTTATGATGTCCGTCAGCGTAACGGCTACCTGCGCAATTTGATGGTTCGTAACACAACACAGGGCGAATGGATGGTTTTGCTCTCGGTTTCCGAAGATCAACCCGCGGCCATGGCTGCTTTGATGGATAAGGTACAGGAGCGCGTTCCATTGGTTCAAAACCTATTGTATACGGTTAATACCAAGGCCAACGATAGCCTGGAGGGCCTGGAAATTCAGGTTTACAAGGGCCAAAACCGGGTGGTGCAGGTCTGGGATGGCTTATCTTTTGGCCTATCGGCCTTGTCGTTTTTTCAGACCAACCCCGAGCAGGCCGAAGCCATGCTCCGTTTGGTGCGGGATTGGTGCGGATTGAAGGGACACGAATTGGTTTACGATTTGTACACCGGCACCGGGAGTATCGCCCTCTTTCTGGCCAGGCAAGCCGGCCGGGTTTTGGGTATTGAATACGTCGAAGCGGCGGTCCAAGACGCCAGGCAAAATGCTGCGGCAAATCAAATTGATAACACCGAATTTTTTGCCGGCGACATGGCCGCCTTGCTGAACCAGGGATTTTTTGAAGAGCACGGTTATCCGGATGTGGTGGTGGTGGACCCACCGCGAGCAGGCATGCACCCCGATGTTGTCGAAGCCCTCAAGGGTTGTGGCGCTCATCGATTGGTTTATGTCTCGTGCAATGCGGCAACGCAGGCCAGGGACTTGCAGGCCTTATCCGACACGTACCGTCTCCTTCGTTACCGTCCGGTGGATTTATTCCCCCAAACGGCTCACATCGAAAACCTTGCGCTATTGGAGCGTATAAACCCCTAAAAACCATGAATTCCGACGAAAATTCCCCGAATTCCGACGAAAATTCCCCCACCCCTTCGGCCTTGGAGGATTTGCAAAAAGACCTGGGGTATTATGCCACCTATTTGCAAGGAATCGCCCACGAAATCCTGGATAGCGGAACCTCCAAATACCCGGTTTTTGTAGCATATTCCAGCGGTTTACCGGACTTGGGTCGGCCTCTTTTGGATCATCGCCAATTGGACACGCGGTGGAGCATACGGGTTTCGGCCATGGAGGAATTTGTGCGCAAATCGATCCTTACCCGCGATCAGTTTCAGGTTTTCAAACAAAGCTGGAAAGACCCCAACGATTTTATGTGTGTTTTTGTGGCCGATCCCCAGCAGGCGGTTTTTGTATATTTCCGGTACACCACCCCCGAGGAAGGGGATGATCTTTGAACCCATGGTCCATGATCCGTCCCGCATCGCGTTGAAGCAGCCCCGTTTGGGTCTTGTTTATCGCTATTTGTTTCCGTTTTATCTTTTGTTTCAATTGCCTTTGGCCTGGGTTGCGGGTCTTCGTTTAGCAACGTTGGACCAAGGCCGTTGCGTGGTGCGCATGCGTTATCGTTTTTGGAACAAGAACCCCTTTGGCTCCATGTATTTTGCGGCCATGGCGATGGGCGCCGAAATGGCAACGGGAGTACCGGCCTGTGTTTTTTTGTGTCAAAACCGCAAAAGTGTAAGTTTGCTTTTGGCCGGTATGGAAGCCGTTTTCCACAAAAAAGCCGACGGTCGATTAACGTTTGAATTCGAAGACCAAGGCGAATGGATTCAAGCTTTGGCCAATTTGGCCCAGAGTGGCGATACGTGCCG
>JBJTSS010000062.1:0-1869 GCA_046079785.1 Bacteroidota bacterium | reverse complement strand
CACCGGACCGTTGTTACGACACAGGGCCGACAAGGCCGCTATGGACACGGTGGCCTTGACGGGCTCGCCCTCTTCGGGGAGTTTCAGTGGACCAGGGGTTTCCGGTTCGTTCTTTGACCCACGGGTTGCCGGGGTAGGTCTGCATACGTTGCGCTATGCTTATACCGACTCCCTGGGTTGCACAGGCCGCGATTCGGTGCAGGTACGGGTTCGGGCTTTGCCGGGTCTGGGTTTTCCAGCACCATCTCCCGTTTGTTTGGATCGCGATACCCTTCGTTTGGTTGGGGGTAGCCCCAGTGGGGGGACGTATGTGGGCAACGGGGTTATGAACGGGGTCGTTCAGCTTCGCAATTTGGGTGCGGGTACGCACCAAGTGGGCTATACTGTGGTGGATACCAACGGTTGCCGGGATACTCTCTGGCGCTCTTTGATTATCCGTCAGCCCCAGGCTCTGGCCTTCTCCGCTTTGGGTCCGTATTGTCCAACCGAGCTCAATGTTATTCTGGCCAATGCGTCGATAGGCGGAGGGTCGTTCAGCGGACCCGGGGTGAGTTTCGGGATTTTTTCTCCGGGTCAGGCCGGTCCTGGTTGGCATTCCATTGTTTATACAGTCAACGATTTGGGCTGTGTTTTGACCGATTCTTTTCGAATCCGGGTAACGGCCCAAGCTCCATCCGAAATCCGGCAATACCACCCGGATTCCTTGTTTTCTTGGTATCGCGGAACCTCCTACCAATGGTATGTGGACGGAACCTGGTTGCCTGCATTGAATGCTCGTTCGATTCGTCCGCCGCGCAGCGGTTTTTATACAGTTCAATTGGGCACGGATTCTTGCCTGACCTTGGTGAGTCCTCCGTATCAGTATTTTGTTACAGGAGTACCCTCCATCGATGAACGTGGTAGCAAGTCCCATGGTTTGGAGGTCCCCAATCCATTTGGAGATCAACTTTCCTTGACCTGGTTGGGTGGCTCTTGGTCGGATGTTTTGGAGGTCCGTGTTTTGGATGCCACGGGTCGTGTGGTCTTTGGGCCTTGTTCTCCCAATCGATGCGGTGCAACAGGGGATAACAAAACTTGGAATTTGAACGCGAGTTCATGGCCAGGTGGTCTGTACCATGTGGTATGGCAAACCCATCAAGGGGTCCTAACCCAGAAAGTACTGCGTATCCTCCGTCCATAGGTCGTTACTTTGTGGGCATGGATTTTTGGGGGATACCTTGGCCCAAGGCCTTACTTACCGTGGGAAATTTGATTCTATTGGAAACCTTGGTTTCGGTAGATAATGCAGCCGTTTTGGCCAGCATGGCGATGCGACTTCCGGCCCATCAGCGGGGCAAAGCCCTGCGCTACGGCTTGATTGGGGCCTACGTTTTTCGTGGATTGTGTTTGTTGTTGGCGGGTTGGATGTTGAACCTATGGTGGTTAAAGCCTTTGGGTGGGGCGTATTTGCTTTATCTAGCGTACCGGCATTTTGTCCGTTCGGCTAGTGAGGACCATCACAGCAGCCAAAAAGGGGAGGGGTCTCACCAAGGTTTTTGGTGGACCGTTATGAGCATTGAGTTGATGGATTTGGCTTTTTCGGTGGACAATGTCTTGGTCGCGGTGGCCTTTGCGGATCCGGGGATTCAGGCCAGCCCAGAGCAAAAGCAAGGCGCATTAATTTTACTTTATTTGGGGGTCTTTATCGGAATCCTCGCCATGCGTTTTGTGGCCCAATCCTTTATTGGCCTTATGGAGCGTTATCCTCGTTTGGAGCATTCAGCCTATATGGTTATTGGGTTGTTGGGGCTCAAGTTATGCCTTGGGGATTATGTGGCGGTCTTGGCCAAGGATATGCCCGTGCTGGGCTCGACCCTTGGGCATCCGGAG
>JBJTSS010000061.1:0-9914 GCA_046079785.1 Bacteroidota bacterium | reverse complement strand
CAATTCCATGGCAAATGCGGCCGGGTTGCCGCTTACCAAGCGACCTCTACGGTAGGTTTTTTCGGCCCATTCGTTTTCGGCTCTAACCCGAAATGCTCCAGCCAGGACCATAATTTGATTCATTTCCCCGTTGCATTCGTTGACCAACCCGGAATGGTATTCCACAGCATACGCCTATTCCTATGCTTGTCTTTTGCAACGCAAATCCTGGGAGGAGGCAGAGAAATTGGCTTATCGAACAGGTCGGCGGTGGAAGGGTTCGGTGCACTTTGAGGTGGATCGGGGCCATGCATTGCGTCTGCGCGGCAAGACCGAAGAAGCCGTCCGTCTTTTTGAGGGGTTGGTCAACGAATGCAACGGGGAAATGAATCAAATTATGGTCCTGGCTGGTGCATTTCGGGTTAGAGCCGAAAACGAATGGGCCGAAAAAACCTACCGTAGAGGTCGCTTGGTAAGCGGCAACCCGGCCGCATTTGCCATGGAATTGGCCGATTTGGCGTATAGCTCGGGCCAAAAGGAGGCGATGATCGAGCATTACTTGGATTATCTCCAAGCCCAGCCCGAAGCCCTGGAAACCATTCGTTACAGTCTGCAACAAAAACTGGAAGCGGACGAAATGGACGGGCTCCGGCGCGCCTTGATTCGTCGCCTGCGACAGGTTCCAGACGAATGGGTCTGGGGCGAGTTGTTGGTTTGGTATCTCGTTCAGCAAAAGGATTTTGCCCAGGCCTACCCCCATGCCCGGGCATTGGATTTGCGTTTGAGGGAACAGGGAAGGCGGGTTTTGAACTTGGCCCGCATTGCAATCGAAAACGAAGATTGGAAAGCGAGTTTGCCCATGCTGGATTATGTGGTAGAACAAGCGAAGGGGAACCTGATGGGTCTGGAAGCCCAAACCGAAAAACTCAACGTTCGTGCCCATTTGCTTCGCTCCGAAGCCAACCCACAGCGGGATACCCTGGAAGTTTTGGCCCAAGCGTTCAAGGTTCTTTTGGACCAGCCTCAACCGGCCAAAAACCGACTGCGGGTTGCCTCGGGATATGCCGAGCTATTGGCCTTTGATTTGGGCCGCAACGAAGAGGCTATGGATTTGTTGGAACAAATGGTACAACAAGGGGGAGAATCCCAGGCTTTGGGAGAAATCAAACTCCTTTTGGGGGATCTCTATTTGTTGGATGAAATTTATTGGGAGGCGGCTTTGGTTTACGGTCAAGTTGAGCGGGATTTTCCCAACCAGCCTTTGGGTCATCAAGCCAAATTCCGGAATGCGAGACTTTCTTTTTTTGAGCACGAATTCGCTTGGTCATTGGCGCAATTCGATGTTCTCAAGGGAAGCACCACCACCCGCATGGCCAATGATGCGATGGCGTGGTCGGTCAATATTCACGATCATTACGATTTGGATACCAGCACCTTGCCTTTGCAGGGCTTGGCTCTCTTGGACCGCATGCTGTTTCGTCGAGCGTACGATAAGGCTTTGACCATCAACGATAGCCTCTTGGATACATTAAGGGGACATGCGTTGGGCGATGACTTGCTCATGCGTCGAGCAAAAATCCTGGAACATTTGGGCCGTTACAACGAGGCCGATACGGCTTACGGTTTGGTTTTGGCTCGATTTGGGGAGGAAGTATGGGCGGATGATGCCTGCCTGCGTAGGGGGGTCTTATGGGAAGGTCAAGGCGATACGGTCAAGGCTCGAGATTATTACGAAAAATTAATGTTAAAGTATCCGGATTCTGCTTTTGTTCCGGAGGCTCGTCGTCGTATTCGCAAAATTAGGGGAGACCAAAGCCCCGATGGTTCCTGATGATTATGTACAATGTTACTGTTATGGTCGAAGATGGTATCGCTACGACTTGGCTGGATTGGATGAACCAGCACCATATCCCGGAGGTGATGGCCACGGGTTTCTTTGTATCGCATCGGGTTTGTCGTTTGATGGAACCACCACCGGAACCGGGAACCGTTACCTATGCGATTCAGTATTTTTGTTCGGACCGACAGCATCTCCAAGCTTATTTGGACCAAAAAGCCCCAGCGCTCCGCCAAGCTCATCAGGACTTGTTTGGAGAACGTGCCCAGGCTTTTCGAACGGTGCTCGAAATTCTTGGCCCTCTCAACCCTAGCGCAGGCTAGCCCAGGCCCCAAACAGCTGCAAACGTTTTTGGGCATCCTCCCAAAGGCGTACCGTTAAATCCCCGGCAGGAGTTAGTTCGTCCAATTGGGCGGATACTTGACCAATTTCCAATTCGCCCTCGGACATATCCCCTTCGGCCATGCCTTTTTTGGCGCGACCACGGCCCAGGAGGGCTTGGAGTTCATCCAGGCTATCGCCCCGCTTTTCGGCTTCTCTTACTTGTTGGGCGAACGGATTATCCAAAAGCCGAACCGGGGTCAATCCTTTGAGGGCAAGATGGGTATCCCCTTCAGCGGCCTGGAGGATTTTCTCTTTGAACAACGGATGCGCCGAGGATTCAGGGGTAGCTACGTAGCGTGAGCCAATTTGCACACCATCCGCCCCCAAAACAAGGGCGGCAGCAATCGCTTCCCCCGATCCGATACCGCCCGCAGCTACCAGCGGTACGTCGATGGCTTTGCGGACTGCTGGAATGAGGCAAAGGGTGGTGGTTTCTTCCCGCCCGTTGTGCCCTCCTGCCTCAAAACCTTCCGCAATGACGGCATCTACCCCGGCTTCTTGGGCTTTGACCGCAAAGCGGGTGCTGGAGACCACATGAAGGACTTTGGCACCTTGATCATGGAGGTAGGAGGTCCATTTCCCAGGGCTACCGGCCGAAGTAATGACAATGGGCACCTTAAATTCGGCTAACAAGCCCAAATGTTCTTGGATTTGGGGGTACAAAAGTGGCAAATTCACCGCAAAAGGCTGATCGCAATGCTCTGTCATGCGCTCCAAGTGCTGTTTGAGTTCGGCTGGTCGCATTGAACCGGCCCCCAAGGTGCCTAAACCACCGGCCATGCTCACCGCGGAGGCTAATTCCCAGCCGCTGCACCAGATCATCCCGGCCTGAATGATGGGGTATCGCGTCCCCAAAACCCGAAGAAGATCGTCGGTTTGGTTGGTAGGACGGGTGGGTTGGGAAGGGTGGTTCATGAACTTCAAAAGATAAATTTAGATGACCTTTTGGGCCAAAAATGCCTAATTTGTGCCTAAGTTCGTGTCTTAATCCTAATTCTGGGAGGCTAAACCCTTGGCCAACCTACACCATAACTTGAACTACAGCATTCAAAATAAAGCATATGCAGTTGAAAAGGTACCTCGCTCTCTTGTTCCTTGGTTTGTATTCCGCCACCGCATGGGGGCAGGCCGGAACCGGTTCGGTTCAGGGTAAAGTCGTTGACGCCCTCAAACCCAAAGAAGGGATTCCCTTCGCCAACGTGGTGATCGAAAAAGAAGGCGTCCAAAAGGGCGGTACGACCACGGATATCGATGGAAAATACAAGTTCGGCGCTCTAACACCCGGCAAGTACGATATCAAGGTGAGTTATGTCGGTTACAACACGGAGATTGTCCGCGGTTTGGTTATTACAGCGGACAAAAGCCAATTCTTGGACATCAAAATGTCATCGGGGGTGAATCTGGGTGAAATTAATGTGGTGGATTACGAGGTCCCCTTGATCTCCAAGGACGAAACCTCCACCGGTGGTACCGTAACCCGCGAAGAAATTGCAGCCCTGCCAACTCGCGATGTGAACTCCATAGCGGCTACCACGGCCGGTGTATTCCAAGCTGACGAAGGAGGGGCCTTGAATATCCGCGGTTCCCGCTCGTCCAGTACCGAGTATTTTATTGACGGTATCCGTGTTCGGGGTTCCACCAACCTGCCTAATGCGGCCATTGAACAAACCACGGTCATCACCGGAGGTATACCCGCCCAGTACGGGGATGCGACCGGTGGTATTATTAACATTACCACCCGTGGCCCATCCAGTACCTATTTTGGGGGAGCGGAGGTCTTGAGTTCGGCCAAAATTCTGGAACCCTACGGCTACAATCTTTTTGCGCTTAATTTCTCTGGTCCCCTCATTACCAAGCAGGTGGATGCCAAAACCAAGCGCTCTATTCTGGGCTTCTTCCTTTCCGGCGAAGCTGAAACTCAGGTAGATGCCTCGCCTTCAGCCATCGGGCTTTATACCATGACCCCGGGTAAGCTGTCGGCATTGCAGGCTGACCCGTATCGCCCATCTATTTTTGGAACAGGGATCCAACGGAATTCTGAATTTGTAACGGCCGATCAATACGAATTGGTAAGGGTACGCCCCAACGCCAACCGTAACCGCGTTTCGGTAGCGGGAAAAGTGGATTTTCAGCCCAACCCAGGGATATCCATGACCGTCGGTGGTAACTACGACAGGACCTGGGGCAAGTCCTACACCAGGGCTTATTCCATGATGAATCCGGATAATATGGGGAATAACGAGAACCAAACCATCCGAGGTTATGCTCGTTTTCGCCAAAACTTTGCAGGTTCCGACCAAAAGCAAGATGGTCTCATTCGTAATGCGTATTACCAAATCCAATTTGACTATACCAAAGCGACCGGCTCCTCCAACGGGGGCGATGCTTTGGGCCGTAATCCCTTTCGCTACGGCTATGTCGGCCGATTCCGTTATGACCTAACACCGCAGTTTGGAACCGAGTCGGTGCCTTTCCTAATTGCCGGTGATACCGTCGAATTTGAATTGACATCGCTCACGGGATTCCGCGAAACCAATTTGGTCTATGACCAAACTTGGGCCCAAGGGATTGATCCGTTGTTGGCCAATTGGGGCATTGATTTCTTTAAAACCATTGGGGGTTCAACCAACGCCGATGGATTCTTGACGGCAACCAATGTGGGAATCAACGGATTATCGGATGTTCGCTTGAATGGGGGATTGACCAACGGATTACGCCCGGGCACTGCCTACGGTATTTGGAACGAACCGGGCCGTCAAATCGGTGGCTATTCCTTTAACGATAACGATGCCTACCGCATGACGCTCTTTTCTTCGGCGGATATTGGGGGACACTCCCTCAAGTTTGGTTTTGAATACGATCAACGCATCGATCGTTCGTACAACCTGAGTCCATTTGCCAGTACGATTGGTTTATGGGGCCAAGCACGCGCCTTGACCAACCAACATATTTTGGATTTCGATAAGCCATGGAATCCCATCGTGGATGTGGACTCTTTTGGGTTTCCAATGAGCGACACCGTGTTATGGAATCGCCTTGTCGCATCCAATCAGTCGACGTTTGACAAAAATCTTCGAGCCAGTTTGGGTCGCGGTGCCAGCGATTTTCTTCAAATTGCCGACCTCAATCCCGACCAACTTAAGCTGAGTTATTTCTCAGCCGATGAGTTGCTGAATGCCGGTAATTCTTTTGTAGGGTATTTCGGTTACGATTATTTGGGGAACAAATTGGCCACCCAACCCGGCCGTTTGGATTTCTTTACCGATTCCTTGAATCGCCCGATTGCCGCTTTTGCCCCCGTTTATGCCGCAGGATATATCGAGGATAAATTTGATTTTGATGATTTGGTGTTCCGCGTGGGATTGCGCGTTGACCGTTTTGATGCCAACCAGCCGGTTCTCAAAGACCCCTTCTTGCTCTATACGGCCAAAACCATCGATGACCTCAAAGCGGATCCCAATACGGCCGGTTTGAGCCACCCATCGGTTGTGCCTGGTACAGCGACGGTTTATATCAACGATAACAATGCCTCCAACAAAGCGATTTTGGGATACCGGGACGGCAACCGCTGGTACAATGCTCAGGGAGCCGAAATTCGAAACGCCTCGGGTATCGCTGCAGGATCGGCTACCGGAACGGTAATCCCATGGCTCAAGGATCCCAACCAAATTGCTGTGCGTGCTGATGCCTTCACCGATTACACGCCTCAGGTGAACTGGATGCCTCGTGTTGCCTTCTCTTTCCCTATTTCGGATGAAGCTCAGTTTTTTGCTCACTACGATGTTCTAACACAGCGTCCAAGTGCATTCAGCCGTTTTGACCCCCGTCAATACTATTTCTTGCGTCAAGTTGGCGGTACCATCAATAACCCAAATCTCAAGCCCGAAAGAACCATTGATTATCAATTAGGGTTCAAGCAGCGCTTGAACAAAACCTCGGCGCTGACCATTGCCGCTTTCTATCGGGAATTGCGTAACATGATTCAGATCATTAACGTTCCCTTTGCTTTCCCAGCGGATTACCAAACTTACGGTAATATCGACTTTGGTACCGTCAAGGGTCTGACTCTAACTTACGATTTACGCCGTACGGGGAATGTACGTCTTAATGCCAGTTATACGTTGCAGTTTGCTGATGGAACAGGTTCTGCTCCTGATCAAGCCGCCAACATTATTCAGGCCGGTATTGACAATCTTCGTACCCCCATTCCTTTGAGTTTTGATGCCCGTCACCGCTTGGTTGCCAACCTTGATTTCCGTTTTGGTACAGGGAAAACGTACGATGGCCCACGAATTGGCGGATTTGGCATTCTGGAGGGTGTTGGCTTCAACTTTGTAGCCAATGCCATATCGGGAACACCGTATTCTCGTCAAACCATTGTTACACCCGATGGGGATGCAGCAGGTGGACTAACGGGCCGTACGACTCTCAAAGGGGGAATCAACGGATCTCGTTTGCCATGGCAATTCAGGATGAATTTCCGTGTAGACAAAGACTTCAATTTTGCATTGGGTCGCAAAGCGGATGGTAAACCCCGCGAAGCCTCCGTTAACGTTTATTTACAAGTTATCAACCTCTTTGATAACCGGAACATTATTGGGGTTTACCAGTTTACCGGTGACCCCGAAGATGATGGTTATCTGACCAGTGCTTTGGGTGCCCAGCAATTGGCATCGGTCATCAACCGTCAGTCGTTCCAAGATTTGTACCGGGCATCCATGGCCGATCCTGGAAATTTCTCCTTACCTCGTCGTACTCGTTTGGGCGTTCGTCTCAATTTCTAATGCCCAGCACGATAAATTTTTTGACTTTTCCCCTTTAGAAATCAAGCAGCTATGAAGCGAATTCTTTTAGTAACCTGTCTGTTATCATCTTTTTGGGCAGCCCAAGCCCGCGAAGCTCTCAATGTCCCTGCGAGGGCCGAGGGAGATGCACGCAAGTTCATTGCCCGGGTTGCCGCAACGTGTAACCCTCCTGCATCCAGGGTCAACTTGGATATTAATAATGTTCGCACCATGATTTTGCGTGGTAACGACTATTGGTGGGACCAAGGGGGTAGCGGCAACGCGCGCTACGAAATCCCAAAATTGGATGATCCTACAGCTCCTAAAAAGCACTCTCTTTTTGCGGGTTCCGTATGGGTGGGTGGTATCGACGCTAACGGCTTGCTAAAGATTGCTGCTCAGACCTACAGACAGGCAACGGTTTTGGGTGCTGGTTGGTGGGCGGGTCCGCTTTCTTTGGTCGATGCGACTATTACCAACGATCAATGCAAACTGTGGGACAAGCACTGGAAACTCAATCGTCGTCAAGTTCAAGATCATATCAATGCGATCTCGACCGCGGATCCCAACTACGTTATTCCACAAGTCATCCGGGAATGGCCAGTCAGCGGTGATTTAACCGCCGGCCAAGACCCCAATATGGCACCGTACGTCGATGCCGACGGAAACGGGTCTTACACACCGGATGGGGGCGATTATCCTTTCATTTACGGGGATCAAAGCATTTGGTTTGTAACCAACGACAAAGGGAACACCCCGGGTTCAGGCTCAACGCCTATCGGAATGGAAATCCAAACGCAGGCCTTTGCTTATCAGTCCAACGATGAGTTGAACAACATGACTTTTTATTACAACAAGATTATCAACCGTTCGACGATTCGTTTGGATTCTTGTTTTATGGCTCAATGGGCGGACCCAGACTTAGGCAACTATACCGACGATTTTGTGGGTTGTGATGTTCCGCGTGGATTGGGAATTTGTTATAACGGGGATGATGACGACGAGGGTATCCAAGGTTATGGAATCAACCCTCCGTCGGTTGGTATCGACTTTTTTGAGGGTCCCTTTGCGGATCCTATGGATGGAATTGATAATGACCGGGATTGCACGGTGGATGAATTTGTTGCTGGTGGCTGCGATCCCGAGCCGCGTACCGAACGCATCATTATGGCCAAGTTTTTGTATTTCAACAACGATGGCCAACCCAACGGTAACCCGACAACTGCTGAGAATGCGTACAATTACATGATCGGTCGTTGGCGAGATAATACCCGCATGGTCTATGGGGGTAATGGTTACCCTGGATCAGGGGGTTCACAGCCTACGATCAACAGCGGGATTATGTTCCCTGGGGGTTCGGATCGTCAGTACGGTTGGGGTGTGGGTGGCTCATGTCAGAACCCCATTGCAACTCCTTTTGATTGGAGCGAATTTGCACCCGGTCCCGGGGCAAACCCCAATGTACCCGCAGACCGCCGCTTTGTTCAATCGGCTGGTCCCTTTACCCTGCAACCGGGCGCTGTTAACTATGTGACCATCGGGGTGGTATGGGCTCGCGCTTCTTCGGGAGGTGCCAGAGGATCGTTCAATTTGCTATTGAAGGCCGACTCCAAGTCCCAGGCTTTGTTTGATAACTGTTTCAAAACGATTGATGGTCCTGATGCCCCCGATGTGGATATTACCGAATTGGATCAGGAACTTATTCTGACTTTCTCTTATAAGCCGACCAGCAATAACTATCGTTTGGGTTACCGTGAATTGGATCCCGTCATCAAAGCTTTGAACGATAACCGACCCGTTGGACAACCGGCTTACGATTCAGTCTACAAGTTTGAAGGCTTTAAGGTGTATCAACTTTCGGCGTCCAATGTGTCCACCGGCGAATTGGATGATCAGTCCAAGGCACGTTTGGTTTATCAGGGAGACATCCAAAATTCGATAAGCAGGATTGTTAATTGGGAGTTTGATGCTGACTTGGAACAGTCGGTTCCGTTTTTGGCGGTTAATGGAGCGAACAAGGGGGTTAGCATGACCCTCAAAATGAATCGGGATGCTTTTGCGGAGGGTTCTGACCAGTTGGTCAACTTCAAAAAGTATTACTACACGGTGATTGCTTACGGCTACAATAATTATGCCCGTTACGATATCGTTACCGATACGGGTCAGCAGAAGCCCTACCTGCCCGGTCGTAACAATGTCAAAACGTATACCGGGATTCCCCATAAATCCGAGCCTACTTTTGACGGGTTGGTCTTGAACAGTGTCTATGGCGATCAGCCTGAAGTCCGCCGCATGGAGGGAATTGGTAACGGAGGTAACATTATTGAAATCGATAGCCTGGATGTCTTGGCTATTCTAGCCAATGGATTTGTGCCAACACCCTTGTACAAGAAGAATGCTGCCCCCATCAACATCAAGGTTATTGACCCCACGGCGGTTCCTGAAGCGGACATGCGCTTGTTTATGTACAAAGGCACACCGGGCTCAACCACCACGGTGGATGATCAAAGCCGTTGGTATGTTGTTCTGGGTGACACCGGTTCGGCGTCTTTGGATACGATTTATTCCGATACGGTTTTGGTCGCAGGTAACGAGCAGATTTTGGGTTACTATGAATCCACAGCGATTTTCAAAAGAATCGGTTTGAGTGCCACCATTCGTAATTCCAGAAATCCCGGTGAGGATCCAGCGGGCGGTAATGGCGTGCTTTTCTCCACCTTCACCTACGCTAATCCACAGAACTCATGGCTTTCGTTCCTACCGGATGATGAGCGTTTGGAGATTTTTGACTGGATTCGTAGCGGAACGCCCCGCTCGGACTCAACTCCTCAAAATCCTGCCGGTCTAATTCCTCCCGGCGACCCTCAGCGCTTTTTTGAAAACATTGCCGAAGATGAGTGGACCGGTCAAGGGGCCAATGCGCAGGTGCG
>JBJTSS010000060.1:0-7341 GCA_046079785.1 Bacteroidota bacterium | reverse complement strand
CAAACCCCAACGCCAGCCCCCATGCGCCAAGGCTGCCATGGTTCCAAGGCCCCAAGGAGCAAAAACACCCCCCATCCCCCAAAGACCAAGGAAAAAAGATCATTCCACTCCAATCCATGGCCCGATGGACGGTGGTGGGTGCGGTGAATAAACCAAAGGGGACCGTGCATGAGGTATTTGTGGATGGCCCAGCCCACGATTTCCATTCCCCCAAACCCAACAGCAACCCCCAGAATCAATTTCCAAACCATGGCTTGTGCGATGAGAAATTCGTCATTCTTTAGACCGCCACCGACATACCCTCTGCAAAGGCGACAACACGGTTGATAAGCCCTCTGAAATCTTTGATCAGAACCAAGGGCCTTTTCCATTCCACCTGACCCTCTGCTAATACGGCCAAAGGACCGGTCACCAGATGTATGCAACGCGGGAAGTCCTGGGTAAGGCGTGCCAAATAGTCGGGGACCGAATCCTGGGCCAAGGACGAGGTCATCGAAAACAGGGTAAAATCCGGACGGTATTGCTGATCGAGAACAAACAAATCCGGGTAAGGCACGTTGGCACCGATATAAGCCACTTCTTGACCCCTGGCTTTGAGGATATAACAAGCAAACAGCAAGCCCAATTCGTGGAACTCACCCTCGGGCAGGTACAGGAGGTAGCGCCGGGCGGTCCCTACCGATGATCCTTGGATTGCCGGCCCGGTTTGTTCCGCCAAACGATCAATGGCGACCACCAGCTTTTGGCGAATGATATTGGTAATAAAATGCTCGTGGGCGGGGTTAATGGAGCCGGTTTGCCACAGGATCCCGATTCGCCGAAAAAAAGGGAAAATCAAGTCCATCATGGCCTCTTCGACCCCGCATTGATCAAATGCCCTGGTCAAAAGCCTCAAAAAGGCGGGCTCGTCCAAACTTATCATGGCCAAGGTCAGGGCTTCCAAACGCTCATCCAACGGCAGAGGGGCCAATTCTTGGTGCAATACGGCCTGATGCAAGTCCTCCGAAGACATCTTGGCCAAGTGGGAAATTTTGGCCCCTTGGCGCATTAATGCCGATACCCCAAGCAACTTGCGAAGGTCGTCCTGGTCGTAATAGCGTATTTTGGTTGGGCTTCTTTTGGGTTCCACTAATCCATAGCGGTTCTCCCACATCCGCAGGGTCGATGCTCGGATGCCCGTTAAGGCTTCTATGTCTTTGATCGAAAAACGGTCCATCTTGATTGGAGCAACACCAAGGAACTAAAATTGTTTACACGAAGGCAAACCCGAATTCAAACCCTTGTGGGTAATATTGCAGGTCAAATTCGCTTTATGAACCTCCAAAACATCCTCAAACTCGTACTTCTGGGTCTGATTGTTTGGCTTACCTACGAAACGGTCGAAACCATTGCCAAACCCCTCCGTTTCGAAAAGGAACGGGACCGGCGCTATGCTGCTGTTATTGAGCGGCTCAAGCAAATCCGTACGGCCCAGGTCACCTACCGCGAAAACAACGGCGAATTTGCCGATACATGGGAAAAATTACTCCAATACACCAAAACCGGGAAAATGAAAATCACCAAAGTGATCGGGAACCCGGATGACTCAGCGGATATCCGGCGGGGTATTCGTTACGAAACCATTCTAATCTCTGTCGCTGACTCGCTTTTCAAGAATTACCCCATCGACTCCCTACCCTATGTCCCCTATGCCGATACCGCTCGATTTATTTTGAGAGCAGGAAAAGTCAAGAAAAGTAATTTGGAGCTCAACGTCTTTGAGGTAGAAGATTCTGCGCCATTTGACACCCGCAAAGTTTTGCGGGTGGGGTCCATGGTGGACGCCAACCTAAGCGGAAACTGGGAATAGATTTTTTTTGGGAAATAACCCTGCGCTGACCACCTTGTTGGGAATCGGAGACGCGTTGCATCTCGGTTCTAACGGTCCCGCCCTCGATTTACCGGACCCTGGCCTCCTTTTGCCGGAATCATTGAGGGCCTATGGGCCTGCTGAGCGGGATGGCCTTTTGGTTTACCGAGACCAAGGAAATCCGGAACCATCCGAAACCTACCTCAAGGCCCTAAAACAACAGCTTCCGTCTTGGGATTGTTGGGTTGCAGAA
The DNA here is from genome assembly GCA_046079785.1 of Bacteroidota bacterium. Classification (GTDB taxonomy): domain Bacteria; phylum Bacteroidota; class Bacteroidia; order UBA7662; family UBA7662; genus SYHX01. The sequence continues at coordinate 5,239 of JBJTSS010000060.1, read as the reverse complement.
TTTCCTCGCAGTACCTGGTTGCCTTTGGGTTTGGTCGCTGAATGGGACTTGGGTCCCGGATATTGGGGTATGATTTTGGAACCCGCATCCATACCGGGACTGGTCCCTTTGATGGAATCGGTTGGTGGACCCCTGGAGGGTGAAGTTATCGGGTGGCAGGCTTGGCCAAGTTTTCAAGCGGTGCAGTGCTTTGCGGTTCCCCGGACTTGGGCCTTGGAGGCCTTGCACCAACCCAATCAGAGCTTTCTGCTGAGTAGTTCAGTTCTTTGGACCGCCTATTGGCAGCAACAGATTCTGCCGTCTTCGGGTTCAACCCGTCGTATCGCCCTGGTCCCCGGCGCCAGGGATGTTTCTTTGTGGGTCATGGATGCCCATACCTTGCATCACCACGGCCGCTACTTGGTAACCAACCCCATGGATACCTGGTACCACGTTCTTCGACTTCAGGATGCTTACCAGGCCCCCGTTCTCCACCATGTTGGGCCTGGTCCGGAGGATCCCACCACCCGTGCCGCCTTGGATCAAGCCTTTGAACAAATCATCCCGTTAACCATCGAAGGCTTATCTCCTCAACAAGCAAGCCTATGGGCTTTGGCAGAAGGTCTGCAATTATGGCGAACGGCATGCGGATGAAACCGCCACCAAGTAGAAATCCCCAACGCAATCCGCTGGGTTCACGTTCTTGGGACGTACGTCCTACGACCTCCAAGGCCCTTTTGGGGTTGATGAACCACCTCCATACCCGTTTGATTTGGGATCAAACATCGGTTCTGGACCTCTTTGCGGGGACAGGTTCCGTGGGTCAAGCCTGCTTGGATCGTGGTGCACGTCATTTGACCCAGGTCGATTTTCATCCCGAAGCAATTCGTCACCTCCAAGGCCTGGAAAAGCGCCATCCATCCGGGAAAAGCCGTGTCATCGCCTTGGACCTCTTGAAGGATCAACGAAGCCCTTTGCCGCTACCCCTTTTTGGCGGACAACCGTTTGGGCTGATCCTGGCCGACCCCCCCTACGGTGACCCTCGGCAGGAGGGCTTGGTCGAAAGAATTATCGATGGGGGGCTTTTGGCCACCGGCGGTTTGCTGGTGATCGAACATGCGGTTACTTACCGACGATTTAGTTTGCGCCTTCAGGCCAACCATGAATTAACCTACGGTCTCACGCGTTTTTGTATTTTTGAACATTAACCTCCCTTTAGTCCAGACCCCATGAACCTGCGCACCGCCTTGTTTCCCGGTTCCTTCGATCCGATTACCTTGGGGCATTTGGACCTGATCCAACGATCCCTTCAACATTTTGACCGCATGGTGGTCGCGATAGGCCACAACAGCGACAAAAAGTACCTGTTTGATTTAGAAACGCGATTACGCTGGCTCCAAGAACTTTTGACCGGGGATAGTCGTCTCCAAGTTTTGACTTACGAAGACCTAACGGCCAGGTTTTGCCAAGAAATTGGGGCTTCGTTTATCGTCCGTGGCCTGCGCAATACCCTGGACTTTGAAAACGAAAAGAGTATAGCCCAACTCAATCGCGACCTCTACGGGGTTGAGACCTTCTTTTTGGTTTGCGATCCCGGCTTACAAGCGGTTTCCTCGTCGGTGGTTCGGGATATCGTTATGCATGGCGGTAACCCGGCCCCCTTGGTTCCCGCTGTCGTCGCACGGGGTATTTCCGCCCTTAAGTCGGATCAAAATCTGTGAAATTCATCGCTTCCACCTCTTCGTAGAGTGTGCGGATGGATGGGTAGGTCAACGGTAAGGCGGTGGTATGCACTTCCTCCCGGCTCATCCATCGAACTTCCGTAATGCCTTCTTCGACCTGAGGGGTGGGTTGGGCATTGTTATGCATAGGGCAGGTCATCTTGAACCAAGAGCTACACTTCCAAGCAACATGGCCTTTGAATAGATATAAATGATTGGTTTCAACGCTGTTATGAAAATCTCGGGGGACCAAGTCCATCAATCCGCATTCTTCTCGGCATTCCCGAAGCGCGGTTTCCAAAATGGTTTCTCCGCGTTCGGCTTTGCCTTTGGGTAAATCCCAACGGCCGTGCCTCAAAATCCATAACATTTTGTTTTGACTAAAAATCAAGCCCCCGCCAGCTTCCAGAACCAAACAACGTTGACGAAGGGCCCCCCATAACGCTTGTGGGTCCTCCACCGCTCGTTCCAGGACGGCTGACTGGCCAAAACTCGTTTCCGGGCTAGTAGGGTGCAGCAGGGATGGGTGCAATTTTTCCTGAATCTCCTCCCACAAGTTCTCTAAACTGCATACGGCATCGTGGGCACGATGCTTGCGGAGCAGGTAAGGGACATCCTGGCAAAAAAACAAGTATTTTTGGGGTATGGACACGAAAGAAACCGCTTTGGCTATTGCGAAGATATTATTGGAAACCAAAGCTGTTCAAATTTCACCAACCCAACCGTTCCGCTGGGCCTCCGGTTGGCTTTCACCCATCTATTGCGACAACCGGGTCACCTTGTCCTACCCTGCCCACCGAACGTTTATCCGACAACAGTTGGCCCATCGGATCAGCTCCGAATGGGGTCGGTGTGATTTGATTACTGGGGTTGCAACAGCAGGCATTCCCCAGGGTGTTTTGGTAGCCGAACAATTGGGCCTACCCTTTGCCTATGTTCGAACCAAGGCCAAGGATCACGGCACCAAAAGCCTGGTGGAGGGCCGGGTTGAGCCCGGCTCCCGTACGGTTTTGATCGAAGACCTGATTTCCACTGGTTCCAGTTCCTTGCAAGCAGCAGAAACCCTGCGTCAAGCGGGTTGTGAAGTTTTAGGTGTACTTAGTGTTTTTACCTACGGTTTTCCTGTGGCCGCCCGTCGATTTGAGGAGGCCGGTTTCCGCTTATTGAGCCTATGTTCTTACTCAGAACTCCTGGAATCGGCCGTGGATAATTTTTACCTCTCCGCGGAAGAGTTGAATTCGCTGGAATCCTGGAGAAATCAACCGGAGACCTGGGATCCCGTTGCCACAAATTCTTAACAAATGGCCCTGCTCGGAACCCTATTCAAACGTACACTCCAGGCAGGTAAAGCCCTACAATTTAATATTTTAAGTCCGAGACTCCAGCAGAAATTGGTCTTGGCACGTTTGCTTCGAAAAGCCCGTAACACCGATATCGGCCGTTATTACGGATTTTCTTCCATCCTGGACTCTGGACAAATGCTCGACGAATTCAGTCGCCGAATACCCATCCACGATTATAACACCCTTAACGAACGCTGGTGGAAGCGTTACCACGAGGGCAAATCCAATGTCACATGGCCAGGCAAAATCAAGTACTTTGCACTAAGCAGCGGCACCTCCGAAGCGGCGAGCAAGTATATCCCAGTTTCGGGAGATATGATTAAATCTATGCGCCGGACTTCCCTCAAACAAATGTTGGTTTTGTCCCGCTTTGACTTTCCTAGCGAGCTTTTTGAAAAAGGTATATTGATGATAGGAGGTTCCGCCAGCCTCAAACATTCGGGGCATTATTTTTACGGTGACCTTAGCGGGATCAATACCTCCAAAATCCCCCTGTGGTTTACCCCCTTCTTCAAGCCGGGGGACCGAATCGCTAAAATCAAAGATTGGGAACAAAAAATCCAAGAAATCGCCCTCCAAGCCAAAGATTGGGATATTTGGGTGGTCACCGGGATCCCCTCCTGGATGCAATTGTTGTTTGAGAGAATCATCCAACATTACCAGGTCCAAACCATTCACGATATATGGCCTAATCTGCAGGTTTTTGCCTATGGGGGGGTAGCGATTGACCCCTATCTACCCGCCTTTAGTCGCTTGTGCTCCCGCCCCTTGTCCTTCATCGAAACCTATTTGGCCTCCGAAGGTTTTTTGGCTTACGATACACGCATAGCGCCGGAGCGCAAAGGCATGCGCTTGAGTCTTAACAACGGAATTTACTACGAGTTTATTCCTTTTGACGAAGAACATTTTGATGAAGAGGGCCAGGTACGGCCAGAAGCCAAAGCCATTCCCCTTAACCAAGTTCAAGCACATCGAGATTATGCCCTCCTCATCACCACCTGTTCCGGTGCGTGGCGCTATTTGATTGGCGATACGGTTCGCTTTGAGGACTTGGCCCATTTAGAAATTCGAATCACCGGAAGAATCAAGCATTTTTTGAGTCTTTGCGGCGAGCACCTTTCCATGGAAAACATCAACGAAAGTCTGCTCAAACTTGCTCAGGATGAGGATCTTACTATGGGCGAATGCGCTGTAATGGGTTTGTCCAGCGAAGCCGGGTACGGGCATCGTTGGTATCTTTCGGTGGCCGCAGACCAAGTGGATTCTGTCCGCCTAAGGCAAGAGGCCTTGCTCACCAAATTGGATAACATTCTTTGCATACTTAACGATGATTACGAAGTGGAGCGTCGTCATGCCTTGGCTCGGATGGAAATCGTGGTCCTCTCCGAAGATATTCCCCTTCAATGGATGAGCACCCTCAACAAGTTGGGGGGTCAGCACAAATTTCCACGGGTACTCAAAGGCAAATACGCCGAATCTTGGTTGGACTTTGTGCGGGAAACCACCCCGGTCAGTCTACCACTTAGGTCGAACCGTTAACCAGGGTTTCTACCTGCAAACGGGCATTGCGGAGGTATTCCCTACACCATTGAAGATCCTCCATCGCTTGACGATACGCTTCCATGGCCTGGTCCAAGTCTTGGGTGGCCCGTTCCATCTGCTCTACCTTTTGTTTGGCTCTTTGGAATCGTTCCGAAAAAGTCCCGGGATGAACCGGTGTCGGTTGGGCAGGGGAATCCTTGGAGTTGGAACGAGGCATGGGGCTAATTTGAACCTTAAATTTAGGCGAATATTGGATTAAACCCATCGAACCTTGGCTTATTGGCTGCTCAAATCGGAACCTGAAACCTACGCATGGGGTGATTTAATCCGCGAAAAAATCGGGACTTGGGACGGTGTCCGCAATCATCAAGCCAAACTCAACCTGAAATCCATGGTCCCTGGTGACCAAGCCCTCTTTTACCATAGCGTCACCCAAAAAGCGGTGGTGGGCCTCATGGAAATCCAAACGGAAGCCTTTCCGGACCCGACGGCCGACCCCGGGCAACCCTGGGTGGCCGTCAAAGTGCGCCCCATTCAGCCGTTAAAACGTCCCGTTACCCTGCTTGAAATCAAAAACGATCCGTTTTTTGAAGGTCTTGCCTTACGGACCCATACCCGCTTATCGGTCATTCCCTTGAGCAAGGCTCATTTTGA
>JBJTSS010000059.1:0-1085 GCA_046079785.1 Bacteroidota bacterium | reverse complement strand
TCGGCTTCCGGCGATGCCAAAAGCGGCTGTGCTTCAGCCAAAGCTGAAGGCAAAGGCTGCTGCTCCAAGAAGGCTGCAACCTCTACCAGCAGCACCGCTCAAACAATGTAATCCTGCGGGGCTGGCCTTTGGGCCCTTGCCCCCCTCGATTTCCCTTCATCCCGGCCGTGTCCGTCACGTGTCGGGATTTTTTTTAATAAGGTTTCAAACACAGCAAAATAGCCGTATTCAGTGCAGAAGAGGCCGTTGGTTTTGTAAGGACTCCTATCTAAGCCAGGCCAAAAAAAACGCCCCTCCTTGCGGAGAGGCGTTCAAGCTTAGGTAAAGGTTTGCTTTCTTGATTAGCGAATCACCACCTTTTGGGTCTCGGTGCGGTCGCCGCTGCGAACCTCCACGGAGTAGATTCCCAAAGGAAGGTTGGAAAGGTCCATCACCCAACGGTTGGACGCTGGATAGTCAACCGATACCACTTTGCCCATCGCGTCACTCACACGGATTTGATCCATGGTGTTCGCGTGGTGCAAATTGAATAGACCGTTAGATGGGTTTGGATAGACAAACAGGCCTTCGTTTTGGAGAACCAATCGAGCGGCACGGAGAGTCAGACCGGTCACTGGCTCAGCATTCAAATCTGCAATCTCGGAGGCGTTATCGATTTGGATCATGCCTTCGGCGTTACCGCGGGCTACGATGCGGATCAAAGCCTGACCATCCTGAAGATTCCAATTCTGCAGGGTGTACCAAGCGATGTTAAGACGGCGTCCCTCTTGCTTGAAGGCAACCTCGGTTCCTGATTCTGACAAAGCGGGTTGTACATCGCGGACTTCCATACCGGCTGGTAGATCGATAAACAACGTAACCGCGCCGACATTGACAGGACGATCAACCCCAATTTCCAAGGTATAATCCCCACCTAGGGTCTCTACCACACCGTTCATTTCGGGGGTAGTTGAACCTATGCGGGCTGCGGCGCTAGGAACATACGAGCCGTTGACATCACCAACGCAAAGGGCTTTGGCGTTGACGGTCACCGTATCGTTGTTCACCGAACCGGTTGCCACACTGTAGGTCCAGTTGCCCGCTGT
>JBJTSS010000058.1:0-1187 GCA_046079785.1 Bacteroidota bacterium | reverse complement strand
TCGTACATCGCTCGTTTTGCGGGCAAGCCTTTTCGGACGGCGCCCAACAAATTTGAAGCGCTGGCGGCCCACGATGCCTTGGTCGAGATGTCCGGGGCGCTTCGCCGCGTTGCGGTTTCGTTGATGAAAATTGGCAACGATATCCGCATGCTTTCGTCGGGACCCCGTTGCGGGATCGGTGAAATTATCATTCCTGATAACGAGCCAGGTTCTTCCATCATGCCGGGCAAAGTCAACCCCACTCAACCCGAGGCTTTGACCATGGTGGCCGCCCAAGTAATGGGGAACGATGTTGCGGTGGGAATCGGAGGATCCAACGGACATTTTCAATTGAATGTTTTCAAACCAATGATGGCTGCGAATGTGTTACAATCCGCTCGCCTCATCGCCGATGCCTGCCATTCGTTCCGCACCCACTGCGCAGAGGGTATCCGTCCCAACACCGAAGGACTGACCAAACACCTTAACAATTCGTTGATGTTGGTGACCGCCCTCAACCCGCATATCGGTTACGACAAAGCCGCGTCCATCGCCAAAACCGCTCACCGCGAAGGCCTTACCCTCAAAGCTGCCGCCCTCCAACTCGGCTACCTCACCGAGGAGGATTTTGACCGCTGGGTCGATCCATCGCAGATGGTTTAATACCAATGATCAAGGTGGGGAAGAGGAGAATTTTGTTTGTGCCGCTGGATTGGGGTTTGGGGCATGCAACGCGTTTGGTTCCGTTGATTGAGGAGGCGGTCCGTTGCGGCGATGAGGTTTGGATAGGGGGAAACGGACGCAGCGGGGCCTGGCTCAAGGCGCGTTTTCCGGATTTGCCTTTGGAGGCGGCGCCGGAATGGACGCTGCGCCATCGCAAGCATTTGGCTTGGGATTTTTTGAGGAACCTGTTTTCGTTTGGGAGGGGCCTCGGAGCGGACCGACGCTGGGCCAACCAAACCGCGGATCGCTTGGGGTTGACGCATCTGGTGAGCGACCATCGTTACGGGTTGAAGGTGGATGCTGGGAAGGATGGGGTGGTCTCGGCTTTGGTCTTGCACCAAGCGGTGCCGGCTTTGCCTGGTATTTGGCGTTGGCCGCGGTGGATGGAAGCGGTGTCGTGGTTGCTTTGGCCTTGGTTTCGACGGAGACTGCGGGACTTTGATGAAGTTTGGATCCCGGATCACGCGGAGAAGGCGAGGGCTTTG
>JBJTSS010000057.1:0-4169 GCA_046079785.1 Bacteroidota bacterium | reverse complement strand
GTATTGAACATGCCCAGGTCCAAGTCCCGTACTCAGCCCAAACAGGCCCCGACGACCCCGGCCCCAACGGGTTTACCCAAGGCGTCAAGCCATGCTCTTAGGAATGGGGTACTTGCGTTGGTGGTGCCTGTTCTGGTGGTCTATGCCCAGGTTTTGGGCTATGAATTTTTGGTCTGGGACGATAACTTATACATCAACGAAAACAAGTCCATCCGAGGATTGGGTTGGACCAATTGGAAGGCGTTTTTTACGGAGTTTTATGTTGGCAATTACCAACCATTGACCATTTTGACCTATGCCCTGGAGTATGCCTTGGTTGGTGAAAATGGTTGGTTGTTTCATGGAACCAATGTTTTGATTCATGCGGTCAATACGGTCTTGGTTTACCTGGTGGTGAAGGCATGGGTCCCGTCCAATTCCTGGATCCCGTGGTGGACAGCGGCTTTCTTTGGGGTGCACCCCATGCACGTTGAGTCGGTGGCTTGGGTTTCGGAGCGCAAAGACGTTTTGTATACCTTCTTTTTTCTTGGGGCTTTGTTTTATTATGGACGTTACTTGAGCACCCAAAATCTAAAGTTTTGGGGGTTAGCCTTGGTGGCCTTTCTACTTTCGTGTTTGAGTAAATCGGCGGCCGTGGTTTTGCCTGTGGTACTCTTGCTCTTGGATGATTACCATAACCGAAAGCCCTCGGCACGGATGTTCATCGAAAAAATTCCCTTCTTGGCCGTATCCATGGTTTTTGGATTGGTGGCCCTGGAATCGCAACGCGCTGCTATGCCCGAGACTCAGTTTGTGGGGATGGGAGACAAAATTTTGATCGCCGCGCATTCCCTTTGGGTTTATGCCATCAAGGCCGTGGCACCCTTTGGACTTTCGGCATTTTACCCCTACCCTCCTGAATTGGGTCAGGGTTTACCGGCCGTTTACTTTTTGGCGGCATTGGGCGTGCTATTAATGATCGGAATATTGTGGTATTCAAGACGTTGGACCAAGGATTACTTTATGGGAATGGGTTTTTTTGTGGTTACCATTGCCTTGGTTTTGCAAGTTGTTACGGTCGGAAACGCGACCATGGCGGATCGTTATACGTATGTTCCTTATATCGGACTGTTTTTTGTATTAGGAAAACTCGGAGAAAAGTATCTGGTACGTTTAAATCTGGGTAATGCAAGGGTTTGGAATTATGCAGGCTTTTTGGGCTTGGCCATCATGGCTTTGGTGGCCTATCAAAGGGTGGGGGTCTGGAAAGATGACGAAGCCTTGTTTAGTGATGTCTTGGAAAAATACCCAGAGGCTCAGTTAGCCTACAATAACCGGGGTTGCTGTTATCTGCGCTTGGCCAATGTGGCATCGCGTAAAGAGGAATACTACAACCAAGAATACCTCGCCAAGGCTTTTCAGGATTTTGATCGTTTGGTCCGTATCAACGACAGTTACCGGTCGGCTTACCATAACCGCGGATTGGTTCGGTTCTATCTCAAGGATTACAATGGAGCTGTAGAGGATTATACGAGGGCGATGGCCAAGGATACCTCCAACAAAGGCATCTATTTTGATCGCGCGACGTCACGTTCCGAAATTGGGGATTATGCGGGGGCCTTGCAAGACTTTGATGTGGCGATCCAAAACCAAATTCGCTTAGCGGAGTCATTTTTTAATCGCGGCAATACCAGACGCCAATTGAACGATTGGAAAGGGGCATTGGCGGATTATAACGCAGCCATTGCAGAAGAGTCGGATTTTCTGGAAGCCCTCAAGAATCGCAGTTTGCTTCACATGGTGTTGAAGGATTACCCTTCGGCGCTCATGGATTTGGATCGGATTTTGGAATTGAAGCCCGATGACCAGGTGACGGTGCAGAATCGTCGGGTCATCCAAGCTTTGGTGGACTCCTTGGGCGGCAAGGCATCATAGGAGCGGGTTTATCGCTACCTTTGATTCGCTTGATGGTTTTTGGCGCGAGCCAAAACGAAGAGGGAACTCCGGTGCAAGTCCGGGACAGTACCAGCTGCTGTGAGGCCTGTATAGGTTTCGAACAAGGTGCCACTGTTGGAGTCGGATAACGGCCAAACGGGAAGGCGTTCGGAATGGGCCAAGTCAGAAGACCTGCCATCAAGTCAAGAGTACCGGGTTTTCTGGATCAAAAACCTAGGATAACATGGGCTTTGCCTTGCAGAGGCAGGGTCATGGTCTGTCCTGTTTTTTTTGGAAGCCCGCACAAAAATGGCAAACCATGGGGCAAAGGCTCAAGTTCGGTACGGTTATGGAGGTCTTGTTTTGGGCCTCTTGGAATGCGTGCGTTTTCGCCTCGGCGAACGCCTCTGCAGGGGAGCAGGATACCCTGCGCTCCAAGCCCTTGGTATTGACCGAGGTTTCGGTTCGGACCTTCCGTTGGGACCGGCCAACCGATTCAGTTTGGCATAAAACGATGCCAATGGCTTCCTTGGCCGAGGTGATGGGCATGCAGGGGGCTTGGGTTACACGACAAGCCTCACCGGGGGGGCTCAGCACCTTTGCTTACCGGGGTGGGGGCTCCGCCCATAACGATTTGTACTGGGGCGATTTTAGTTTGAATCACCCGATGAACCGGACGACGGATTTGCAGCTGGTGCCGGTTTGGCTGTTTCAGGGTTTAGCGATTGATAACGGTGGCGATGCGCTCCAAACCGGGGGTTACGGTATGGGTGGAGGTCTGGGCCTGGGCCTGTTAAACGGTCCCCGTTTGGAGGCTGTGGCCTCGGTGGGAACCCTGGCGGATAAGGCGCTGGGTTGGGGATGGACCACGGGCAAGGCCAAGTGGCGGAGCCAAACCCGCGGGCTCATCACTCGAAACGCCAACCGTTACACCTATCCCAACCGGGCTTTGCCGGCCTCTCCCGAAACGACCATGCAGGGGGCTGATTTTGGGCAAGAGGCCATGGTCAACCAAACCCAATTCCAAGGTCGATCAGGTCACTCCTTCGAATCCGGTTGTTGGCTGCAAGGAAGCCGCAGGGGTATCCCCAATTCCATGACGGCCAGACCCGGTTCGGCTCGTCAAAACGATAGCCTGGCCCGCTTTCAAGGGAAATGGTCTTGGCAACAAAACCGTCGCTTGATTTGGTGGTCATCGGGGGCTTTACAGCGGGATTTGAATCGCTATACCGATACCCTCAACGGGATTTACGGACTGCACCAAACCACCAGTTACCAGGCCCGGGGGGGGCTGTATTACCATCGAAGGGGTTGGGCTCTGCGCCCGGTGGTCTTGTGGGATCGGTACCAAGCGAAGTCCTCCCAGTACGCGTCACCATTGGTCCAAGAGCGATGGGCCATGATCTTGCCCTGGGCCTTGGACCGCGGACATTTTGAGTTTTCGGGTCAAGTCAAGGCCGAGGTCTTGGACGGGCACCTTTTGCCCGCAGCCGCTTTTTTGAGGGCCCGATGGCTGAGAAACAAGGCTTTTTGGTGGCTGGAGGCCCGGACATCCGTCAATCCGCCCTCGCTCAACGACCGTTATTGGGTTCCCGGTGGCCGACCCGATTTACGTCCCGAAAGAGGACGTCAGTTGGAGGGTGGAGCTCGCTTGTTTGGGTTTCGTCAACGATCCAAAATGGATGTTACGATGCTCGCATTCTGGAGGGAAATGCGGGAGCGCATCCTCTGGCAGCCTACGCCCAATTCAGCCTTTTGGTCCCCTACCAATGTGGGGGTAAGCCCTGCCCTGGGTTCGGAGATCCGAGCGCAGGGGTGGGGTTCTTCCGCCGCTGTGGACGGTTTGGCTTGGACTTGGCAACTGGATTACAGCCTTCAACGGGTTTGGAGCGCCCTCGAACCTGGAACCCGAACGCAGTGGCCCTATGTGCCTGTTCATCGATGGGCTGCTCAAGGCAGCTTACAAAGGGGTTCTTGGTCGGTCATGGGGCAAGTACAGGGCGTCTCTGCTCGTAACACCCTCACCGATGGCTCCGAAACTCTTCCCGCCTATGCCCTGGTCACATTCGCTGGTTCTTACGAGAGAAATGGGCAGCGTTTATCGCTACAAATCCGCAATTTGACGCAAACACATTACGAAGAAGTTCCTTGGTTTCCACGCCCGGGTCGCAGCTTCCATTTGGCCTTGTACACCTCAATTCCCTCAACGCATTCCCTAAAATTTTAATCCATGAAAAAATTTCGTCCCTTCATCC
>JBJTSS010000056.1:0-1627 GCA_046079785.1 Bacteroidota bacterium | reverse complement strand
GGTCGTATCGTAATCAATGGCCATGGAAATCGCCGAGGTACTGATTCCGGTACCCATGGTCACCGTTACGGGAACCACAACGGTATCTCCAACACAGACCCCCGTTACAGATCCAAGGGTGGTATTGATGTTCTGGGCTTTAATTGGGCTGCTTTGGCTTAACAGGACAATCCAGAGGATTCCCAAAAAAGAAAAAATTTTGCGCATGGTTAGGTTTTTGAATGTAATTGACAATACAAGCCTAAAACTACCTCAAAAGATAGGTTTTTCCAAACCCTTACCATGCTTCATCAAAAATTAATAAAAAACGGCCGGGCTTTGGGGCCCGGCCGTTCACCTAAAAATGTACGCGTAGAGAATTAATGACGAACCTGCAGCTTCAAAGTCTGCAGATTGGCGGAGCCATTAAGATCCGAGGACAAAACAAGGCTATATACCCCATTTGCAATCCCTTTGGTATCCAATGAAACCTCGTTGCGTCCAGCAGGACGATTCGCCAAAACTTGATTCAATACAACACGTCCCATGGCATCGACCAACTTAACCGATACCGAGGTGCTGTTCGAGAGATTAAAACGAACCACGCTGAGGTCTTGAGCTGGGTTAGGATAGGCGGCAAGACCCAAATCCTTGACCTTGGCAACCAGTGCAGGGATACGAAGGCTTGCGCCATCGATCGCCTCAGCCCAAAGGGTGGATAATTCACACTCAGCGGTAGCAACCAAATTGGACTGAACTGAACCGTTGGAACGAGCACGGATGGTCATAAGGACATCGCCCTCGGCCAAACGGGCACCATCGAGATGATGCCAAACCGAACGCAACTGACCATTGACGACATTGTACATGAAGTCAGAACCTGGAAGTGCGTTTTCGACGCCCAAAACCTCCAAACCAGCAGGCAGTTCAAAAACCAACGAAGAAGCGCCGATTTCCATGGCTTTGCCAGCGGTAACAGGCAGCAAGATCTCACCATCCAATTCTTCTGCAACCCCATTTTCATGGAACATGACAGGAGCATTCGAACGAACAGGGATTCCGCTGTAGGAACCATTGACATCACCAAAACAAAGTCCAAGCAAGTTTTGGGTTACGGTACCTGCCGTGATATTGACAGGAAGCGCCTCAAAGGCCCAGTTACCAGCAGAGAACGTACTGGTGATACCCGAAAAACGACGGCTAACCAAAAGAGCATCCTGTGAATTAACCGCAACGTTCATGTTTACATCACCAGCCTTCAAGCGCAAACCAACCAAAGGAACTGCACCAGAGAAGTGACGATTAATGGTCAAAGCGTCAGCACCGTTCACGCCGCCCCATGGCTTGGTAGTTGCCGCCGTTACAGTATAGGACCCAGCAGGAATTGCGTTGATGGTATACGCACCACCGGTACCTGTAACTGCTGTTGCAATTTGAGCGGTACCCGACAAGAGGCGAACATCACTGTTGGTCAAACCCGTAACAGCGGTGTTGTTATAACGAAGCAATCCCGTTAGCGTTGCAGTTGAACCGATTTCAATGTTATCAAAGTAAGCATTGTTACCGAAGTCTGAACGCGCTTGGAAACGAACCTTGATAGTCCCTACAGGCAGCGTATAGGTCTTAGCGCCCCATTGAGCAGCTGTTG
>JBJTSS010000055.1:0-1771 GCA_046079785.1 Bacteroidota bacterium | reverse complement strand
CCAATTCAACCCCAGTAAGTGCAGCCCCTGGGACAGGAGCCATTGCCGCCCCCTCATGGACCCAACGCGTTGCCCAAGCTGGTACCGTACCACGTAACACCGGCAGTTCCGGACCATTTCAGTTTTCCCCAATTATCATTCCAAACGGCTTATTAATGACTGCCGGTACTCATTGGGGCTTTGCTATTGGTGGCACCGGAGTTTCTTTAGCCTATACAAATCTTGTAGCGGGTAACGTAGAGAATTTTATCGAACCAGGAATTGTGACTTTGAGAACTGGCACCAACATTGGTTTCGGAGGAACCTGGCCAAGCGCGACCATAGCTGCACGTCAATTTACTGGAGGCTTTTCTTATCGCTCAGCTAGCGGGAGAGACTTGCGAGCCGTTGCTTTTGCCGCGCCGACACTGCCCGTTCTTGGTGGTAGTACAAGTCCGGTCTCCCTCACCATCCAAAATTCAGCTGCAGATCCCATTACCTCTGCACAGGTAGGTTATCAGCTCAATAACGGCACGGTGGTCACCGAAACTTGGACCGGTAACCTAGCTACTGGTCAAACCACTACCCATACTTTCAACGGAAATATTACAATTCCCAGCCAAGGCAATTTTACCCTTAAGGGGTTTATAGGCAATGCCAACGGACTAGGGTTGGACAACAATCCCGCCAACGATACCATTCATCAAACCCTGTGCCCTTCGATAAGTGGTTCCTTCACCGTTGGTACTGGGGGTGACTTTGCCTCCTTATCCACGGCGATTACTCAATTTAATGTATGCGGGACATCGGGTCCAATTACTTTGAATTTACTACTAGGTATTCATAGCGGAACGACCATCATTCCCTCATACCCTGGTGCGGTGAACGGTCTTACGATACAATCCTCTACGGGCAATAGAGATGATGTGCTCCTTACTAACGGTAGCAATGTGGGTCATGTCTTGTTCTTGGACAACGCCCAGAACATTACGCTCCAAAACATTTCGCTACGTTTGCAATACCCCAGTACTGCACCTTCTGCCCAAATTTCGGCGCTAAATATTAGTGGCGGTAACAATGTTACGGTCACGAATTGTTCGTTTGTAGCGGATTCTATCGCAACAAGCACATTTAATAGAAACATCAGCATCGTAAACTGCCAAAACCTCTTGATCCAAAACTCCTTGATTCGGGATGGATACTACGGCATTTACCATACGGGCTCTACAGCCCCGGCCTATTCCTTGAATAACCGCTTCATTGGCAACACCTTTAGCAACCAATATTTCTACGGAGCCTACTTCTTGAGAATGGGCGGTATTGAGTTCAAAGGTAACCGAATTAACAGCACCCGAACGGGTACAACAGGAACTACCAGCAGTTATGCATTACGCTTAGATAACTGCAAAGGCCTGGATGTATCCGGTAACCAAATTATGGGGACCTTTGGGGCTTATGGAATCTACTTTGGCAATTGCCAAATGGACACCGTAAATAACCGTAGAAACCGGATGTTCAATAACGTGTTGTCTGCTGACTTTACCAACACAACCGCTCCCCGGGCTTTGTTTGTTGCGTTATCGAATACGGATGGCTTGGACGCCTTGGAGGTTGCTCACAACAGTTTTGAAGTCCGTAGCGCTTTGTCGTCGGCCACAGCAGCCGGTGTGATCACTTTGAGTGGTAGTACGGCCACCGCGGTAACCAATACCTTGGCCTATTTTGGTTTCTGGAATAATTCAGTGGAATTAATCCGTACATCGGGGACGGCAACCGGTACTTCCCTTATGTA
>JBJTSS010000054.1:0-5431 GCA_046079785.1 Bacteroidota bacterium | reverse complement strand
ATCGAAGCGGAGTGCGGGTTTGCTCCCGAACCCAACAATCAAATCGATGTTTGGACCAAGCATACGGGTTGAGCGGTTGGTATTGATCCAAGGCATCAAAGCCGTCTTGGAATCCGTGTTCACCCCCCCCGTAGGTTGCTGCCGAGGAAGCGTACACCAACGGAATCCCAAATTCCGAACAAATCGTCCAAAGGCTTTGGGAATAGTGGAGGTTCAATCGGTCAAAAATCTCCGGATCTCCCAACATGGTATCGGTCCTAGCCCCCAGGTGAAAAACCTGCTGCACCCCGGCCTGGTGATCACGCAGCCAATCCAGAAAATCATCGCGATGTACCCTCCGCCCTCCAAAATCGGGATCGATTCGTTGGGCCTTGCTCGCTTGATTCCAGTCGTCCACCACCACCAAATCGCGGTACCCTAACCAACCCAATCGGGCCACCAAATGGGACCCAATAAATCCTCCGGCTCCAGTTACAATTATCATTGCCCAAAATTAAGCCTTTGTATCTTTGGCCGCTTATGATTCTGGTAACACGAAAAGCCCATTTCAACGCCGCCCACAAGCTGTGGAATCCCGAATGGGACGATGCTCGAAACGAAGAAGTCTTTGGCAAATGCGCCAACAAGCATTGGCATGGTCACAATTTTGAGTTGTGGGTCACGGTAGCGGGTGATGTTGACCCGGATACCGGCTTCGTCATCGACCTCAAGGTTCTCAAAAAAATTATCGAAGCCAAGGTCATTGAGCCCCTGGACCATGCCAATATTAACTTGGATGTACCCTTCATGCAGGGAAAAATGGCTTCCACCGAGAATTTGGCCATCGCCCTTTGGGAGGAACTTTGGGAAGCCCTGCAACACCCCCGTTATCGTTTGCATTGCCTCCAACTCTTTGAAACCCCCAACAATTCGGTCACCTATTACGGCCCCAACGGCATTCCCCCCCATCCTCAACCTTAACCTCCAACGCCTATGCACGCCTTTTTATTCCCCGGACAAGGGTCCCAATACCCCGGCATGGGTCTGGATTTACGGGCCATGGGGCCCTGGGCTCAATCGCGCCTGGATTTAGCCGATCAAATTTTGGGATACCCGCTCCAGGAGGTCCTTTGCAACGGCAACGAGGACGACCTCAAGGCCACCAAAGTCACCCAGCCCGCCGTTTTTCTTTATTCGGTGATCTGGGCCGAAATGCTGGGGGATCGATTTAGTCCAGCCATGGTGGCCGGTCATTCCCTAGGCGAATTTTCGGCATTAACCGCCGCCGGTGCCTTGACTTTTGAAGACGGTCTGCGTTTGGTGGCCCTCAGAGCCTCCGCTATGCAAAAAGCCTGCGAAGAGCAACCCTCCACCATGGCCGCCATTCTGGGATTGGACGACGAGCGCGTTGTAGAAATCTGTGCGAGTGTGACCGCCGAAAAAGTCGTAGCGGCCAATTTTAACTGTCCGGGTCAGGTGGTCATTTCAGGGGGTCCTGCCGCCGTTTTGGAGGCCGGCCAAAAAGCCCTCGAAGCCGGAGCGCTCAAAGTGGTCCCCCTCCAAGTTGGGGGTGCCTTTCACTCCCCCTACATGGCCAGTGCAGCCCAAGCCTTGCAAGAGGCGCTAGAGCAAACCCCTCTACAGGCTCCTCGCTGCCCCGTGTACCAGAACATCGCTCCCAACGAAGGCCGTATCGATCCGGAATTGCTGAGGCAAGGCCTCAACCTCCAATTAACCGGGGCCGTCCAATGGACCCAAAGTGTTCGGGCTATGTTACGGGATGGGGCTACCCAATTCAGCGAATTAGGACCCGGCAAAGTGCTCCAGGGCCTGATGCGCAAAATCGATCGTCAAGCGCAGGTGGTGGCTATGGTTTAATAACCCGTAACATTCGGGCTTTGCCTTGCATATCATCGCGTAATGTTACATGGCAACCCTCCCATAAACCCAAACAAGCTTCGGCCCAACGAGGATTGAGTTCCAACCAAAATTGTTGAGCATGCTCGTTGCTCAAAAAATGTTGAGCCAGTGTTCGGTAAACAAGTAAAGGCTGGCCCTGCGGTGCAAATAAGGCTATAGTTGGCTCGTAATCAAGTACATGTGACTCCATCGCTGGACCTTCATCCGTGGCGATATACGGGGGATTGCTGATCCAAATCGGGGCCGATGGGGGAACCCAATCCGCTTCCATAAAATCGGCGTGGAGGCCGTGGAAGGAATCCTCCAAACCCCAGGCCATAGCATTCCCTTTGGCGGTTCGCAAAGCCTCCGGAGAACAGTCCACCCCGTAAACTGGACGACATGAACCATGCCAAGCCAAGGCCAATCCCAAGCAACCGCTGCCGGTACCCAGATCCAAACAAGCCTGTCCTCGGATTGCAGGATCTTCCAAAACCCATTCCACCAGTTCTTCGGATTCGGCACGGGGTATCAAAACCGAAGGGTTGACCTGCAGCGTCCGTCCCATGAACCAAGCTTTTTGGAGGACATACTGCAAGGGTTCACCAGCCTGTAAACGCCTCCACTGCCATTCGCTCGGTGCCCCCCCTTGCTCTTCCTTCCAAAATCGTCGCATCGCGTTCAATTCTCCAGAATCGTAGCGCTCCCCCAACCAATGCGTCCATTCCGCCATTGTCGCTTCGTCCATGCCAGCCATTGTGCAGGCAAGTTAGTCAGAAGAATTATTTTTGACGAAATCAAAATGCAAGCCGCCCGCCCCGAAGATCTGCCATGGATGCAGCAATGCTTGGATCTGGCCACCTTGGCTGGTTCAGCGGTCTCTCCCAACCCCTTGGTTGGGGCCGTGATTACTTTGAATCAACGCATCGTGGCCAAAGCGTACCACCCCGCTTGCGGTTCACCCCATGCCGAGGTCTATGCCCTGGACGCATGGCGCGATTTCTTACGCCAAGAAAACCTGGGGGCAGAAACGGCGGCCGATGCCACCCTCTACGTTAGTCTGGAGCCTTGCAACCACCATGGACGGACCCCTCCGTGCACCGATGCCATTTTGGAATCTGGGCTGGGTACTGTCGTCATCGCCTGTTCCGACCCCCACCCCCTGGTTCAGGGAAGAGGAATTCAACGCTTGGTGGAGGCCGGTGTCCGGGTTCGCGGTCCAGTTTTGGAAAAAGAGGCCCGTTGGATGAACCGTCGTTTTGAAACCATGGTGCACCAAAAGCGCCCCTATACCGTGCTCAAATGGGCCCAATCGGCCGACGGTTTCTTGGACCGTGGCGACGGTGGTCCCGGGCCAAAAATTAGTGGCGAAGTATCCCAAAAGCGTGTGCATCGCCTTCGGCAGGAACAGGCCGCCCTGTTGGTGGGGGCAAAAACCTTGGTCCGGGATAATCCTCTATTGGACGCTCGCCTTCTGGGTCCACCCAACCCACGCGTTGTGGTGGTCGGTGATAATCGTCCGTGGCCCATGGATCTCCAGGTTCTCCAACGGGACCCTCCTCCTCTGCGGCTCCCCTGGCCCAAAAGCCCCTCGCCCCCGGTTTCACATTGGCAACAAGCCTTGTTGGAAGCTGGGCTCCATTCGGTCCTGGTGGAAGGGGGCTCCCAAACCCTCAACGCTTTTCTGCAAAGCGATCAATGGGACGAAATCCATGTACTGGAAAATCCCTTGCTTCGTTGGGGTCAAGGGACCATCGCTCCCGATGTACCCCAAAATCCACTTTACCAAGGATATCTGGGCAACGATCGATACCGGGTCTATCTTCATCCCACCTGGGTTCCTGGCCAAAATGCCCCTGATTTGACCTATCTTCGCGACCACTTTAGCTCTCTATAAACCACTCCCATGAACAACAAAATTCTCCATGCCGTCCTTTTGGCCACCGGGCTCTGGACCGTTTCCTGCAATGCCCAAAACAACAAAATGAAAAAAGAAGACCTAAAAACCGAATTGGATACCGTTTCCTACAGCTTGGGTGTCAACATTGCCTCCAACATCAAAACCCAAGGCATCAAGGAGCTCAACCTGCAAGCCATGATGAAAGGCATGGAGCACGTTTTGGCCGGTGATAGCCCCTGGATGGGCGATCAGGAAGCCATGATGGCCATTCAGACCTATTTCACCAAAATTTCTGAAGCCAAAGGCGCCGAAAGCAAAAAGCAAGGCGAGGCCTTCTTGGCCGATAACGCCAAGAAAAAGGGCATCACCACCACCGCAAGTGGTTTGCAATACGAAGTGATCAAGTTGGGCAACGGGGACAAACCCTTGGCCACCGACGAGGTAACCGTCCATTACCACGGCACCACGACCAACGGCGAAGTGTTTGATTCCTCCAAGGACCGTGGCGAACCCGCTACCTTCCCCTTGAACGGAGTCATTGCAGGCTGGACCGAGGCTTTGCAATTAATGCCCAAAGGCTCCATTTTCAAACTCTACCTACCGAGCAACCTGGCCTACGGTGAGCGTGGTGCGGGTGAAAAAATTCCACCCCATGCCGTCTTGATTTTTGAAGTCGAACTTCTCGACATCAAAAAGAAATAAAAATTCGGGGACTTGTTCCCTCCTCGTTTCCAACGATCCTTTCCCTATGTGGATCGAGCTTTTGTTCATCGGAAAAATTCGTGAGCCGTTCATTGTGAACGGCTCCGATTATTTTCAGGAACGCCTTCGACATTATTGCCGATTGACCCTGACCGAGCTGGCCATCAGGGATCAGGGCTTGTCTGCGGAGGATCAACGTGCGGCCGAACATCGTTTACTTCTATCCAAACTCAAGCCTAGGCATGCCTTGGTGGTGCTGGATGAACGGGGTCAATCGGTCACGAGTCCTGGTCTAGCCGCCAACATCGAGCGATGGGGCAATTCCGGTATGGATCGTCTTCAGATCGTGGTAGGAGGTTCTTACGGTCTAACCGACGAAATGAGGCAAAAAGCGCATTGGGTTTGGTCCCTTTCACCGCTTACCTTTCCGCATCCTTTGGTACGTTTAATTTTGTTGGAACAATTGTACCGGGCTTTTAGCATCCTACATCACCAACCTTACCACCATGGATAAACCCGGTACCCTGCATCGACCCCAACGCCGAGTTCTTTTGCTGGGCTATACCGGATTGGTCGGTCAAGCTTTGCTCCAATTGTGCATCAAAAGCGACCAGGTTTACGAGATCACCTGTTTGGGCCGCACACAGCCCTCATTCTCGCATTACAAACTCCGCTGGGTCGGTTCAACCCTCCTCGAACCGGGTACCGATGCCGGACATTACATCGCCGTGGACCGGGTTTTTTGTTGTTTGGGCACGACCTTGCGCAATGCCGGTTCCTTGGAGGCCTTCCGTCGAGTGGATTACCAAATGGTTGTGGATGCCGGGATTTTAGCTCGCCAAGCCGGTGTTCCTTACTTGGGTTTGGTTTCCTCTGCCGGTGCTTCTGCGCAATCCCGTTTGCCCTATGCCCGCACCAAAGGTCAAGTCGAGGAAGCCCTCCAACGTTTGG
>JBJTSS010000053.1:0-7621 GCA_046079785.1 Bacteroidota bacterium | reverse complement strand
CGCCTTGGGGGCTTTGTTGAGCTGGGCATCGGCTGCCAAAAATTTGTTGATTTCGACCATTCGGTCCAGGACTTCGGCCGCTTCGAAGGTTTCCCAAAACTCGAGCTTGGCCGTTCCTTGAAGTAGTTTGCGAACCCGGTCTGGGTTGTCAACCCCGGGCAATTCAATGTTGATGCGACCGGAACCTTGTTGACGTTGAATATTGGGGGCCGTTACCCCAAATTTGTCAATACGTGTCCTCAAAATATTAAAGGAGCGATCGATCGCGCTTTCGGCTTCGGCCCTTATGACGCTGATAACCTCTTCATCGGTGGCATCAAAATTGATACGGCCTTGGTTTTCGCGCGTTGCGAATAGGCCTGCCAAACGGTTATTGGGTGCAATTTCCTTGTAGGCCTGAACAAAAAGAGTAACAAAATCGGATTGGGAATTGGCCTGGCGTTCGCCCGCCAAAACCAAGGCTCGGTTAAACGCAGGGTCCTTGCTTTGGTTGCTTAAAGCCCGAATGACATCCTGAACCTCAACCTCCATAACAACGTTCATACCGCCTTGAAGGTCAAGACCCAAATTCAATTTCTGATCCCTGACTTCGGCATAGGTGAATTTCTTCAACCACAAAAAATTAAAAACCTCTTGATCGGCAATCGAATCGAGGTATCTCCTTTCGAGGGCCTCATCCCCTTGGGCAAACGCCTTGGCCTTTTTTTCGACATTGGAGGCTATCCAAGTAAAACTAAGTTGATATACACAAATCAACGCAAATAACGCGGCAAACCACCGCACAGCACCTTGAGCTTTCATAACAATTATTGAATTAAGAATTTAATCGATTGAACTTGGCGGGGGATACATGAGAAAGCCTCTCCCTGCAATGGCTTTGGACAGAACGAGAACCGAGCTTCAAGGCGCCCGGCCAAAACCGCAAAAACCCAAGCCGTATTCCCTGACGGGGAGCAAAAGCTTGGGAAAGGCGGGGCGTTCCTTGCCCAGATCACCCAACAAAAACTTACCAAACAAACCCGACCCCTCGAGGAAATCATGATGCGGACCCGTTAAATCAGGTTGAGCCCAACCGCTTTGGTTGCTTTGGCAAGGCCAAGGCTGAAAAACAGCAAATGGAGGCTGCGCACTCTGTTCTTCACCGGAGGGGCTTGTTGCTTCGGCCGAAGATCCCTTTTGGGCTGACCCGTAAACGCTACCCTCGATGGAGGCAGAGGCCGCCAAGCTCAACCAAAGCATGCTCAAGGCCAAAATCCAGGCCCCAAAGGATACCGTTATCGTCCGAAAACAAGGTCGAAGCAACATTTTTAAATCAAAGGACAGCAAAGATAAACCCAAGCAGCACTATACAATCGCTACGGAAGCACCAGAAAGCGCCCCTGATGAACCGAACCGGAACTCCTTTGAAGTTGGAGCAGGTACAGACCAGGCCCTAGGCCTTTGGAGGAAATTTGGCCTCTATGACCGCCTTCCTCCACCACGAAGGCCGCACCTTGATTGATTTCGCTAAGATGCACTTTTCCCTGCAAATCGGTAATTTTCCATGAAATCACCGGATTAGGGGCTTCCATGTCCGAATCTGCCGTCTCATGCTTCAAAGACCAGTGCAAGTTTTGGCCCGAAACAATGGGGTTGGGGCGAAGGGTTGCTGCGGTCTCAGCACCTAGATTTTGAACCGAAGTGGTGATGGAGAATCCGGTTGACCCTGCACTGAAGGTGGTGGACTGATGGGATGGGTTTTGGGCACTTAGGGTAACCGGCACCATCATGGAGTGCATGCCCGGGTGTTCACAGCGCAACAGATAAGAACCCCAAGGCAAACCTGAAAATTGAAAATTCCCGGTTCCATTGGTGAGGGTGGACCTTCTAAACGAAGTTGGCACCATCCCGTTGGCGTTGAGCAGCTGAACCTGGATGCCGGACAATGGCCCACTCAGTCTGGGCAGGTTCCCCCCTACGCCACCTCCGATGGTCCCTGTCCCACCACGACTGGTTTGGGGTCTCAAATTGATGACCAAAAACGAAGCTGAATTACCGGGTAATTGAAACGAATCAGCAGCCGTCCAAGTGGTGGTATCTCCCAAATAAGTCGGGGCGTATTGAGTCGACAACCCCGACATCAAGCGTGCCAAAAGGCTGTAACGACCGGAAGGCAATGTGAGTTGAAAAAAAGCGGAACCTGCACTATCCGTTAGATACACCGTATCGATCGTAGTCCAACCGGGCATTTGACCCTGGCCAGGTGGAACCAATCGGATCACCACCAAGGACAACGAATCTTGGAGCATTGGGTTGGCCGATTGGTATCCTGTAATGCGACCGACGACCCGATGCTGACCAGCAGGAGGCGCGCATTGAAGGCCCAGACTTACGCTAAACGAACCGGAGAAATACGAGGCCGTGTCGCTAACCCAAACCGTATTGGAACCGCATGCACCCCGTGCATATACAAAACCAGAACCTGAACTAACCGTTACCGTATCGGCAAAATTTCCGCTGGCGTCGGTGGTCAAAAAACGGTTGGGGGTAATGTACTGGTTCATGAAAATTTGGACCGGCTGTCCAGCCAATCCAAGGCCGGAGGAACTCACCAAAGTCCCTGAGACAATTAAAAACCGGGATCCACTACCGCAGGATAAATTGACGGTGTACAAGGAAGTGCCGGCGATATAGGTTGCCGTACCGGTCACGGTGGAACCTGGCCCCGTCGGGGAACTGCATGAAGCCATTACCGTAATCGTATTACTCGGCAAAAAGCTAGGCAAGGTCAACGTGGCGGTATAAAAGCCCGAAGAATCCGTCAACGCAGTTACCGTTACCGTATTGGAAAGGCTAATGCGGACCAAGGATGACACAACGGGCAGCCCGTTCGTGTTAAGAACCGTTCCTTGTACGGTGATCTGGGTTGAAGGTGAAGACGCGCAGGTTAACTGAAAAACGGCGGCAGGCATCGCCGCAGAAACCATTTCGGTATCCCGCACAACCGTACCATTCCCACAAGATGCCGTTGCCCTTAGACTCATGGAGGTGTTGGTCCCAAAGGTGAGGTTAAGGGTATCGGTAAAAAAACCTCCGGTTCCCGTTATGGCCGTTCCCAGCGGTGCTGTGGTATTTCCACTATAAAACTGAACCAATTGCCCAGAGGGTGCAGGACCTGTTGACCACATTAACACGCCGCTTACCGAAACCATGGTGCTGGTCCCCGTTCCACCGGCGCCGCATGCCAGATTAATCTGGTAGGTGCTGATGGATTGCAAAAGGGGGACACTTTGGGTCAATGGTCCACCGCTAGGGCATAGCGTTGAAACTTGAATGAGTTGGTTCGGACTAAAAACAGGCACACTGACCACCACGCTGTAGAATCCCATGGTATCCGTCAGGGTCGTCAGGGTATTCGAGCCCACCTGGATTGTAACCTGCTGAAATGGTAGCGGAACATTCAGGGAACCCAAGACCCGGGTAACGTTGCCCTGAACCACCACGGTCTGCGCTTGAGTCCAAAGAGCACTAGCAAGGGTACAAAAAATCAAAAGTGTACGTAAAAACATAAATTAGAATTGGTTAATGCAAAAGAGGCCCATTCCAAAGAATAGGCCTCCAAAAAACAATTAAGTTAAAATTAAAGTTTGGGGCGGAGCATGTAACCCAAGCCAAGTCGCAAAAACAAACCATTTTCGCGGGTCATGAAATCGTTATGGCGGTACTGCAAGGCCGGCATCAGGAGTAAACGATCGGCCAAGGTTTTTTGGTAACCCAAGGCCGCATAGCCCCCAAGGTTAAAATCCAAGGATTTAAGTTTGAAGGTCAGTGAATCATCCAAGAAAAAATTGACACCACCCTCCAAAAAAAGTCCATTTCTGCCCTCTCCCAAGGAGGTCCTCACCCTTCCTTCCACCAAAAAATGACCCGTCAAAATCTTTTCAGGGGCGATGGCCAAGGAACGGTTGTGATGTACCGCAGCGGCCACGGTGTATCCCAACATCAGATTGGCCCGACTTTTGAGGTAATAACCCCGATCGTATCCGGCCGAAACTTTGGTATAGGATTTGGTATCGCTAATTTCCCACAAGAAAGGAGATAAGCCAATCCATCGGTCGGTTTGGAATTGGCCCGTGGAACTGCCTTCTGCGGTAGTTGTTGAAGGCTGGGCTTGGGACTGACCCGAATGAAGCAATCCCAGAGTACCCAACAAAAACAATCCCAAATGAAAGGATCGCTTAACAAAATTGGCAATTAACATAGATTGAAGCTTAATTTTTGAAGAAATAGACAAGACCTATTTGAAGTTCTCCGGATGGTACCGGTTGGTCGAAAGAATTTCGGACCGGACCTGGATTGCGGTTGAGGTTCCTCGACAATCTATTGTAAACGGGAACAATTGCTAGTTGATCCCCAATCTGCCAGTGATAACCCAGACCCAAGCCGGTTCGAATCGCAAGACCGTTGGCGATACCCAAGGATACTTGTGGAAAAAACTTACCAAAATAATAACGAACAAACCAAATGGATTCGGCTGCAAAGGTATCCTTGTTGAACTTTCGGGTAGCCTTAAGGTAATCCGCTCGTACTCTTAAATCGGTTCCTAACATCAAACGATCCCGATGAAAATACCCCGTCTGACCACTTATAGCCAGGGATAATACCTCCTCCGAGTTGCCAAGGTAATTATTAAACAAGGCCCCAGAGCCGACAAAATAGGTGCCTTTCCGGAACAAGCCTTCATCATCGCGGCCTTTAATATCGGACGAATTCTGTGCCCTGGAAGGGACGGTCAGGATGACCAAAAAGGATATACCCAACAAGATAAGACGATTCATAAGCAGCATTTTACGCAAATTTAGACCATAATAGGCCTCCATCGGTTCAAAAGAATCAAAAATCCAAAAAGGCTAGAGGTAACAAGTCCGAAGCCCGCTCCAAACACCAAATTTCACCATTCGAAGACGCCAAATAGAGGATAAAATCATGGTTTTGGCGCTTAATCTGTTCCATCAACGCTTGGCGACACATACCGCAGGGGGCGACAGGAGCACAGGGTTCTCCCAACCCCCGATTGGAAATTTTACGACCCGCATACACCAACATAGCCTCCACCCGGGGTTGAGGAACCTGGCAAGACAAAGCACTTAAAACCACTCTTTCGGCACAAATCCCAACAGGAAATGAAGCATTTTCCTGATTGGTCCCCGTCAAAAGATCACCTTCTGGTGTTAGAACAACAGCCACGACGTGAAATCCGGAATAAGGCGCATAGGCCAAAGGCCAAACTTTTTGGGCCTCATCCCACATCCTCCGTACTTGTTCACCAAAATCTCGAACTTGACCAACCTTCACCTCCAGGGTTATGGAACGGCTTTGGGGTGACCCACGTTCTGTTGAAGGAAAATTCATCCTCAACGGGGCTGAAAGATAACAAAACCACGGGGTGGCAAATGAAAGGGGCCGGATACCGATTCAAACACCGATGAACCCGGCCACGCATACGCTCTATCAAAAAATTTACGGCAATCAAAGGACTGTGGTTGATCCGTTGCATTCAAAAAAATCTGAATCTGACCGGTATTTCCTTGCCTTTGGTACCCCAAAACCTGGTTGTTATCCGGTGGGTTAAGCCATCGGAGACTTCCTGTTCGAAGTGCAGGATGGGAAGCTCGTAAAGCTAGTAAATCCTGGAGTAGACCCAAAAGAACGGTGTCTTGTTCCACCACTTGAGCCTCGGGATAGAACGACTGATCGGGGCGTAACCTTTCATCCTCGTAACGTAATTCCTTCCAAACCATAGGCTTTCGACAATCCGGATCGTTGGCTCCCCACATGCCCACCTCATCGCCATAATACAACATGGGCGCTCCGGGAAAGGTGTACTGAAACACCAACCATTGGGCTTGAATCTTACGTTCCAAGCCCCGGGTATTTCTGGTGTTATACGCCGGATTTGACGCCTTGGATAAGGCAAAATAAGAACCCCATTCGCCGTATTTAGCAAAATTGCGGTTAACAATATGCGAGGCCAGGCGATTGGCATCATGACTTCCAAAAAGATTTTGTTGCGACAAAAAACGATTATACCCAAAAACTTGGATTAGATCATCCATTTGTTTTTGGAAACGCTTGGTTGTTGGACGATCACGGTCGTTGATGAAATATTCGCTTGCCACGAATGCAAAAGGATAATTCATGACCGCATCAAACTCATCACCCTCAAGATAAGGCTTAAGCTTGGGGGCTTCATCGATAACCTCTGCTGTTAGGTAAGCTTCAGGATTCCAATTCTTTACTTGGGCGCTCCATCTTTTCCAAAAAGGATGTGCAACACAAAAAGCCACGTCCAATCGCCAGCCATCAATTCCCAAAGCCACGGAACCCAACGTAGGATCACTTGATTTCCAATTGGGCTTCATCCAACGATGGGTTATGGAATGAACGTATTGGTCGGGGCCTTGGGTCAATCCTTCCTTGTTTTCTTTGAATTCGGGAAGTTCCTGGATTCCAAACCAGCCTTTGTATCGAAAGGCCTTTCCGGAATCCACATCCCTCCACTGCTCAATTTCAAACCAATCCGCATAGGCTGATTGTTGTTGTTTTTGGATAACATCCACAAAAAATGGACTACCAACACCCATGTGATTAAAAACCCCATCCCAAATAATATGCATGCCTCTTCGATGCACTTCACCAACCAAATGCAGAGCCAGGGTATCGGCGCTCGTCCATTTCCAGGTCTTGGGGTCTCCGGGATTTTCCGTTGCCATGATGGCCAAATCAGCCGCTGGATTGGGCCCCAAATACGGATCAACGTGATGCATTAGAAAGGCATCGTAACGATGATGGGAAGGTGCGTAAAAAATAGGATTCAGGTACAGCGCCTGCACTCCGAGGGTTTGTAGATGATCCAAGCGCTGCAAAATCCCGGCCAAGTCACCGCCATACCTCCTACGGGTTATGTTATACCACAAATCTTGCCCATTGGCTTTTTCCCAAGGTTGTAGTTTGTACCAATCCGAGGTCCAAGGATGGAGCTGCCACGGGCTCAAGGTATCATGGGGCCAGGCATCCTGCTGGGCCCCTACCGATGGGTCGTTAAGGGTATCGCCGTTCCAAAACCGATCCGGAAAAATCTGATACCATACCACCCCTTTGGACCAAGCCGGGGGATCCTGCAAGCGCTGTTTTGGGGACTGGCCAAGGACCACCCCTTGAACCCCCAAGCCAAGCCAAAAACACAAAACGAAGACGGATT
Source organism: Bacteroidota bacterium (assembly GCA_046079785.1). Lineage (GTDB taxonomy): Bacteria > Bacteroidota > Bacteroidia > UBA7662 > UBA7662 > SYHX01. Next base: position 381 of record JBJTSS010000053.1, on the reverse strand, counting down.
TCATGGCAAGAGAAACCATTGTCGGATTTGGCCATGAAGACGAGTAATCCACAAACCAGGCTCCAAACGAGTGTTCACCAGGCTAGTAAGGGGAACTCTTCGCCCCAACGCATCCCACAATCCATCCATTGGGTGATCGGATTGAACTAATCTCTGGAGGACCTCCTCCCAAGTCATCGATACGCCGTGTTCGCTTGATAGTTCGGGCGATGACGAAGAAGTCCCAGAACCCAAAAAGAAGTCCATAATCCGCGCCGAAGCTGCGATATCCTGGTTCACGTTCCCCAAACCAAACAACAGAGCGGTATTGCCAGGCCAAGTATGCCCACCACCTTGAACTTTGAGAAAGACCACCCGTCCCGGGATGGCCGCCGACGCCGA